>NZ_JBIUHC010000297.1:0-4963 GCF_044627735.1 Cupriavidus sp. CuC1
CGCCTGGCCGCGCGCGCCGGCGACGCCGTAGTCGATGCAGGCGCGTTCGCCCTTGTGGCCGGTACGCGCGGGGCGGTGCCGGTCGGGGACGCGGGCGATGGCGCCAGCGCAGCGCGCGATGCCATGCGCCGAGCCTGCGTGACGGTGCAGCCCCGCGGCGCCAACCAGCAGCCCCAGGCTCCAGATCGCGCCGCGATGCGTATTGATGCCGCCGGTGGCGCGCATCATCGCGGCCTCCGCTTCGCGGCCAAGCGCGCCCAGCCGCTCGCGCAGCGCCACGCCGGGCCGCGCCGCGCGCATGCCCGCCGCTGCCATCTCCACAAAAGCAGGATGCAGCGCGCGCGCCGAGACGCGCATCAGGTCCAGGTTGAGATCGGCGTGGGCGCCATTGCCGCGGCCATCCACCAGCCCGGGCTTGGGCGACAGCGCGGCCTCGTCGATCAGCGCGCTGACCGCGAGATCGGCCAGTGCGATGGCAGCGGGGTCGAATCCGGCATCAACGTGCCGCCGGGCAAGCCATGCGGGGTTAGCCATCACCAGCTCCGAAAGCGTGCCGGCGGCTCGTACAGCCCGCCGGACCAGTCGACCAGGTCGGCCATGCTCTTGGCTGCCAGCAGCGAGCGGGTAGCCTGGCTGCGCTGCACGCCGAGGTCTTCGGGCAGCGCGATCAGGCCGTCGCTGCGCATGCGGCGCGTGGTGCTGGGGTCGTGGCGCAGGCCGATCGGCGTCACGCCGGCCACGGCCGCCAGCATGGCGCGGCGCTCCTCCAGCGAGCGTGCCTTGTAGAGATAGGCGATGCCTTCCTCGGTCAGCACGTGCGTGACATCGTCGCCGTAGATCATCACCGGGGCCAGCGGCATGCCGCTGTCCTTGGCCACCTGCACCGCGTCGAGCGACTCGACAAAGGTCGGCTTGCCGCCGGCCTGGAAGGTCTCCACCATCTGCACCACCAGCTTGCGGCCGCGCGCGAGCGGGTCGTCGGTCTCGATCAGGTCGAGCCATGCCGGCGTGGGATGGCGCCGCCCGCCCGGGTTGTGGCCCATGTTGGGCGCGCCGCCAAAGCCGGACAAGCGCCCGCGTGTGACCGTGGAGGAATGGCCGTCGCCGTCGATCTGCAGCGTGGAGCCAATGAACAGGTCCACCGCGTACTGGCCGGCTAGCTGGCAGAAGGCGCGGTTGGAGCGCATCGAGCCATCTGCGCCGGTGAAGAACACGTCCGGCCTCGCGGCCACATAGTTCTCCATGCCGAGCTCGCTGCCGAAGCTGTGCACGCTCTCCACCCAGCCGGACTCGATGGCGGGGATCAGCGTGGGGTGCGGGTTCAGCGTCCAGTACTTGCAGATCTTGCCCTTGAGGCCGAGCGACTCGCCGTAGGTGGGCAGGATCAGCTCAATGGCCGCGGTATTGAAGCCGATGCCGTGGTTGAGCGACTGCACCTGGTGGCGCTCGTACACGCCGCGGATTGCCATCATGGCCATCAGCACGTGCACCGGCTTGATCAGGCGCGGATCGCGCGTGAACAGCGGCTCGCAGAAGAAGGGCTTGTCCGCCTGCACCACGTAGTCGATCCACGAGCCGGGGATATCCACGCGCGGCAGGCCGGCGGGGTCGTCCACGATCTCGTTGACCTGGGCCACCACGATGCCGTCGCGGAAGGTGGCGGCCTCCACCAGGGCGGGCGTGTCCTCGGTGCTGGCGCCGGTGTAGAGGTTGCCATCGCGGTCGGCCTTGTAGCCGGCGATCAGCACGATGTTGGGCGTGAGATCCACATAGAGCCGCGCGTACAGCTCGATGTACGTGTGGATCGCGCCGACTTCAAGCTGGCCATCTTCCAGGAACTGCGAGATGCGCAGGCTCTGCGCGCCGGCGTAGGCAAAGTCCAGTTTCCTGGCAATGCCGCGCTCGAACAGGTCGAGGTGTTCCACCCGGCTCACGCTCGGGATGATCATGTGCAGGCCATGCACCTTGGCCGGGTCCACCTCGGCCAGCGAGCGCGAGAGGAAGTCGGCCTGCTTCTGGTTGTTGCCCTCCAGCACCACGCGGTCGCCCGGCGCGGTGATGGCTTCGAGGAATGGGACGATGTCGGCGGTGGGCACGACACGGCCGCTGGCAAAGGCGGCGCCGCGTGCCATGCGGCGGCGCTTTTCGGTGCGGCGGGTGTCCCACTGTCGGTCCGTGGCTGGGTTCGGCATCGCGTCTCCGGTGTGCTTGATGCTAGGGATGGCACCAAGATACGCAGCGCGCGCGGCGCAAGCAATGACGCCCGGCGCGGCATCGTTACTCTAGGTGTAAGTGTTGGCGGCCCGACATGCCAGGCGTTCGCGCCGCGTCTCGCGCGGCCCGTACGCCGCCGCGCGCCACGCAAGGGCTGGCTTGGTCACAAGTGCGCCGGATATCCGTTTCCCGCCGTTAATCCCACGCTAACGATTCTCTCGCCGGGTTGATTGATGTAGTGCGATGGCTCGCCTAGATTGCATCCATCAAACCTAGAACCAGCCCGCGCGCAATCTTGCCGATGGGCCAACAGGAGACACCACCATGATCATCTACGGAACCGCCTTGCTGGCGCTTTGCCATCTCGTCGGCCTGTTCCTTGGCGAGCTGCTGGGCATCGCGATCGGCGTCAAGGCCAATGTGGGCGGCGTCGGCATCGCCATGCTGCTGCTGATCTCGATACGGCTCTACCTGCACGGACGCGGACTTCTGCCCAAGGAGACCGAGGCGGGCGTGGGCTTCTGGGGGGCGATGTATATCCCGGTGGTGGTGGCGATGGCGGCACAGCAGAACGTGGTCGCCGCGTTGCGCGGCGGGCCGGTGGCGCTGATCGCGGCAGTCGGCGCGGTGCTGGTGTCTGCCTGCTGCATTGCCGTGCTCAGCCGCACCGGCGACCACGCGCCACTGCCGCCGCTGCTCTCGCCGGAAGCCAACCCCAGCCACGCTTCGCGCTAAGGACGCCGCCATGCCGCATTCCATCTCGCACATTATCGAGAACATCCTGCTGCAGAATGCCCTGGTCACCGCGTTCGCCGCGGTCGGGATCATCATGTGGCTGTCATCAAGGCTATCGCGCTGGCTGACCTTCGGGCGCGTCCATGCCTCCGCCATCGCCATCGTCATCGGCCTGCTGCTGGCCTACTACGGCGGCATCGTCACCGGCAAGGAAAAAGGCCTGGCGGATCTCTCGCTGTTCTCCGGCATCGGCCTGATGGGCGGCGCCATGCTGCGCGACTTCGCCATCGTCGCCACCGCCTTCGAGGTGCAGGTCACCGAGGCGCGCAAGGCCGGGCTGGTCGGCGCGGTGTCGCTGCTGCTCGGCACCATCCTGCCGTTTATCGTGGGTGCTGTCGTGGCGCGCGCCTTTGGCTACAGCGATGCGGTCAGCATGACCACCATCGGCGCCGGCGCGGTGACGTATATCGTGGGGCCGGTCACCGGGGCAGCGCTGGGCGCCAGTTCCGACGTGATCGCGCTGAGCATCGCCACCGGGCTGATCAAGGCCATCATCGTGATGGTGGGCACGCCCATGGCGGCAGGCTTTCTCGGCCTGAACAACCCGCGCGCCGCGATGGTGTTCGGTGGCCTCGCCGGCACCGTCAGCGGGGTTTCCGCGGGGCTGGCCGCAACGGATCGCAGGCTGGTGCCTTATGGTGCGCTGGTGGCCACGTTCCACACCGGGCTGGGTTGCCTGCTGGGGCCGTCGCTGTTGTTCCTGGCGACCAAGGCGATCGTCGGCTAGGCGGGCTGCGGCGAGCGCATCGTCAACCGGCAAACCGCCGCCAGCGCCAGCAAATTCGGATCCCGCTCACGCCGCCGCAGAAAACTCAGGCCAATGGTCTGGCGCAGCCGGTACTGCGCGGCCAGCGGGATCAGCGCCACCTTGTGCGCAAACACATCGCGCACGCGGCCGGGCAGCAGCGCGTAGCCCACGCCGCCGCTGACCAGGTTCATCAGCGAGAAGATGTCGCCGACCTTCATCACCACATTGGGCGTGAAGTCGGCGATGCGGAACGCTTCCATGAAGCCCTGGTAGGTGATGAAGCCCTCGCTGAGCGTGACGAAGGGTTCGTCCCGGCATTGCCGCAGGTCGATGGAGGCTTGCCGCGCGTAGGGCGAATCCGCCGGCGCGGCGAAGTAGATCTCGTCGTCGAACAGCGCGATGGATTCGATCTCGGGATCCGGCTCGGGCATGGCCATCAGCGCGGCGTCGATCGCGCCTTGCTTGAGCTTGAAGAGCAGGTCGGCATTGGAGCCGAGCACCAGCTCCGCCTGCAGTTCCGGCCGCCTGACCTTGATGCCGATCACCACGTCCGGCACCGTGCGGATGGTCAGCGAATAGAGCGAGCCGATTTTCATGTGATCGGCCGAGTACCCGGCGGCCTGGCGCGTGGCGCGGATGCCGTCGGCCATGGCCTTGATGACATCGGTAGCCACATCCGCCAGCACGTGCGCGGCTTCGGTCGGCAGCAGGTTGCGCCCTTCGTGGCGGAACAGGGCGCAGCGCATGCCTTCTTCCAGAGAGTGCAGCGCGCGGTGCACGCTGACCGTGCTCACATCCAGCGCCTCGGCGGCCTTGGCGAGGTTGCCCGTCTCCATGTAGGCGAGCAGGACTTCGAGCTTGCGCAAGGTGATTTCTTCGTTGATCCGGTTTCGCATAGGAGGTGCTTCGTTCATGCTGGCGGTGATGGTGACTGGACCATGATAACCAGATTCGAAACCGGATGGCTCCGGGACGGCCGGAGCGCGAATTGCAGGCAGGGTCCAAGCGAAATCCAGCGCCAGCGTAGCTCCCCTCTCCCGCGCGCGGGAGAGGGGCTGGGGGAGAGGGCGGGCGCTTGTCACGCCTGCGTGCTGGAAAACACCACGGGCTTCGCTTCAAGTGGCTCCTGGCTGATATGACTCCCCGTGTCAATCGAGATTGGTTTGATTCAGTTTCACAGTTGCATGTTGTTCCCCAATTTCCTGG
>NZ_JBIUHC010000298.1:0-4844 GCF_044627735.1 Cupriavidus sp. CuC1
CGACGACCTGGGCGTGAAGCCCGGCACCCTGCACGCGGCCATCGTGCGTTCCCCGCATGCGCATGCCGAACTTGGCACCGTCGATGCCACCGCCGCGCTTGCCGCGCCGGGCGTGCACGCCGTGCTTACCGGCGCCGACCTGGCGGCCTGGTCGCGTCCCTTCGTGGTCGCCGTGAAGTCACCAATGGAGCAATGGGCGCTGGCCATGGACCGCGTGCGCTATGTGGGCGAGCCAGTGGCCGTGGTAATGGCCGAGAGCCGTGCCCTGGCCGAAGACGCGCTCGACCTGGTGCGCGTCACTTACCGCGTGCTGCCGCCGGTGGTATCGATCGAAGCCGCGCTGGCCGACGATGCGCCCATCCTCCATCCCGGCGTAGGCTCCAATGTGGTGAGCGACCGCCACTTCCGCTACGGCGAGCCTGAAGCCGCCTTTGCCGCGGCGCCGCACCGGGTCACGCTGACCGCGCACTATCCGCGCAACACCTGCACGCCGATCGAATGCGGCGTGGTGATTGCCGAGTTCCTGCCCGGTGACGAGGGTTATGACGTCACCTCCAATTTCATGGGGCCGTTCTCGCTGCATGCGGTGATGGCGATGGCGCTCAAGGTGCCGGCCAACCGGCTGCGCCACAAAGCCCCGCGCGATTCCGGCGGCAGCTTCGGCGTGAAGCAGGCCGTGTTTCCCTACGCGGTGCTGATGTGCCTGGCGTCCCGCAAGGCCGGCGCACCGGTGAAGTGGGTGGAAGACCGGCTCGAGCATCTCAGCGCCGCCACCTCCGCCACCGCGCGGCTGTCCACGCTGGAAGCCGCGGTGAAGGCCGATGGCCGCATCGTGGCGCTGTCCTATGACCAGGTCGAAGACTGCGGCGGCTACCTGCGCGCGCCGGAGCCCGCCACCTTCTACCGCATGCACGGCTGCCTGACCGGCGCCTACGACATCCCCAACCTGCTGGTGCGCAACCGGGTGGTGATGACCAACAAGACGCCCACCGGCCTGGTGCGTGGCTTTGGCGGCCCGCAGGTGTATTTCGCCCTGGAGCGGCTGGTGCAGCGCATCGCGACGCAGCTCGGCCTCGATCCGCTCGATGTGTATCGCCGCAACTTTGTTGCCGCCGATGCCTTTCCCTATCGCGCCGCGGCGGGCGCGTTGCTGGACTCCGGCAACTACCAGCTGGCGCTGGCGCGCGCGCTGGAAGAAGGCGGCTACTACGAGCTGATGTGCCGCCGCGATGCCGCACGCGCCGAGGGCCGGCTATATGGCATCGGCTTTGCC
Source organism: Cupriavidus sp. CuC1 (assembly GCF_044627735.1). NCBI lineage: Bacteria > Pseudomonadati > Pseudomonadota > Betaproteobacteria > Burkholderiales > Burkholderiaceae > Cupriavidus > Cupriavidus sp. CuC1. Next base: position 1,274 of record NZ_JBIUHC010000298.1, read on the forward strand.
GCCATCGTCGAGCCGTCCGTGTCCAACATGGGCTATATCACCACCGCCATGCCGGCCGAGGCGCGCAAGAAGGCGGGGCCGAAGAACGGCGCCATCGCCAGCGCCACGGTCAGCGTCGACCTGCTCGGCGGCGTGGTGGTCACCATTGCCTCGACGCCGGCCGGGCAGGGCCATATGACCGTGTGCGCGCAGGTCGTGGCCGACGTGCTTGGCGTGGACCCGGCCGACGTGGTGGTGAACGTCGAGTTCGATACCCACAAGGATGCGTGGTCGGTTGCCGCCGGCAATTACTCTAGCCGCTTTGCCGGCGCGGTGGCCGGCACCGTGCATCTGGCCGCCGAGCGGGTGCGCGACAAGCTGGCGCGCATCGTGGCGCCGCAGTTCGGCTGCACGCCTGCGGAGGTGGTGTTCGAAGACGGCCGCATTGCCCGCAAAGGCGCGCCCGAATCCGGCTTGCCCTTCACGCGCGTGGCCAGCAATGCGCCGCACTGGTCACCGCAGCAGTTGCCGGCGGGAGAGGAGCCGGGCCTGCGCGAGACGGTGTTCTGGTCGCCGCCCAACCTGGAAGCGCCGGATGAGAACGACCGCATCAACACCTCGGCCGCCTACGGCTTTGCCTTCGATATGTGCGGCGTGGAGATCGACCGCGCCACGGGGCGCGTGCGTATCGATCGCTACGTGACCGCGCACGACGCCGGTACGCTGCTCAACCCGGCGCTGGCCGATGGTCAGATCCGCGGCGCCTTCGCCCAGGGGCTGGGCGCGGCGCTGATGGAGGAGTTCCGCTATGGCGCCGACGGCAGCTTCCAGTCCGGCACGCTGGCCGACTACCTGATGCCGACCACCTGCGAGGTGCCCGATCCGGTGATCGTGCACCTGGAAACGCCAAGCCCCTTCACGCCGCTCGGCGCCAAGGGCCTGGGCGAGGGCAACAACATGAGCACGCCCCCCTGCATCGCCAACGCGGTGGCGGACGCGCTCGGCGTGCAGGACATCCGCCTGCCGCTGACCCCGGCCAAGGTGATGGCCATGGTGGGCTTCGACGATCCGCCACCGTCTCGCCCCGAATTGCTGGAAGCCATACGCGAGGCCGCCGTGCCCGCGGCCCGCAAGGGCAGTGGCAAGGCGCTCACCGCGCGCGGCTCGGTGGATCTCGACGCCACGCCCGAAGCCATCTTCGCCGTGCTGCTGGACCCGCAGGCGCTGGCCAAGGTGGTGCCCGGCTGCCACGCGCTGGAGCGCACCGCCGAGAACCACTACCGCGCCGACGTGACGGTAGGGGTCGGCATGATCAAGGCGCGCTTCGAGGCGGAGATCGCCCTGTCGGACCTCGATCCCCCGCGCCGGCTGCGGCTGGCGGGCGCCGGCATGTCCTCGCTGGGCAGCGCGCGCGGCGCCGGCCTGGTGGAGCTGGTCCCGCATGGCAGCGGCACGCGCCTGAGTTACGACTACGAGGCCGAGGTATCCGGCAAGGTCGCCGCCGTGGGCGGACGCATGCTGGAAGGCGCCGCCAAGGTGGTGCTGCGCCAGTTGTTCGAATCGCTCGGCCGCCAGGCCGCCGGCAAGCCGGTACGGCCGCAAGGCTGGCTTGCCCGCCTGCTGGCCCGTTTGGGAGTCCGTCGATGAAACCATCCGCTTTCGATTATCTGCGCGCCGAAACCACGCAGCACGCGCTCGATGCGCTGGCCCGTGGCGGCGAGGGCGCGCGCGTGCTGGCCGGCGGCCAGTCGCTGATGGCGGTGCTCAACATGCGCCTGGCGCAGCCGCAACTGCTGATCGATATCTCGCGCACCGCCGAGCTGAACACGGTGCGGGTGGAAGACGCTCACCTGGTGGTGGGTGCCGCGGCCACGCAGGGCAGCGTCGAATGGCGCGCCACACTGGCCGACGAGGTGCCGCTGCTGGCCATGGCCTTTCCGCATATTTCGCATTTCCAGATTCGCAACCGTGGCACCGTGTGCGGCTCGGTGGCTCATGCCGATCCGAGCGCCGAATTGCCCCTGGTGCTGACCGCGCTGGGCGGCGAGGTGGTGCTGCGCGCCGCGCGGCGCCGCCGCGTATTGCCGGCGGCCAGCTTCCTCCAGGGCATGTTGATGACGGCACGCGAGCCCGACGAGTTGGTGGAGGCGGTGCGCTTTCCGCTGCGGCGCCCCGGGGCGCGCTACGGCTTTGCCGAATTCTCCGCGCGCCACGGCGATTTTGCGCTGGTGGCCTGCGCGGCCACCGTGACCGATGACGCCATCGCGCTGGCGGTGGGCGGCGTGGCGGACCGGCCGGTGCTGGAAACCTGGCCGCGCCTGCAGGGCAAGGACCTGGAGGAGGCCATCAACGATTTCAGTTGGAAACTGGGCGCGCAGGACGACGCCCATATCAGCGCGCAGTACCGCCGGCACCTGGTGCGGCAACTGGGCATGCGTGTGATCGAGGAGGCAAAATGAGCAAGACCACCAAGGGCGCCGAATCCGGCAAGCCCGCCGAGATGATGCAGCGCCAGGAGCGGCGCCGCATCACCCTGACCCTGAACGGCCGCGAACGCAGCGGCCATTGCGAGCCGCGCGAGCTGCTGTCGGATTTCCTGCGCCACGAGCTCGGCGCCACCGGCACCCACGTTGGCTGCGAGCACGGCGTCTGCGGCGCCTGCACGGTGCGGGTCGACGGCGTAGCCGCGCGCTCGTGCCTGATGCTGGCCGTGCAGGCCGAGGACCGCACCATCGATACCGTCGAAGGCCTGGCGCCGGCCGAGGGGCTAAGCGACCTGCAGGAGGCCTTCCGCCGCCACCACGCGCTGCAGTGCGGATTCTGCACGGCCGGCATTCTGATGTCGTGCGCGGACTACCTGGAGCGCGTGCCGGAACCCAGCGAAGCGCAGGTGCGCGACATGCTGTCCGGCCACCTGTGCCGCTGTACGGGCTACACCCCCATCGTGGCCGCCGTGCTCGACGTAGCCGCGATCCGTGCACGGGCTCGCCCTGCTGCTGCCGGCGTAGTTACCGAGGAGGCCTGCGATGCTTGATCTCGGCCGCACCTTCCTGCAGAGCGTGGAGCGCAGTCCGCATGCGCCCGCCATCGTCGATGGCGACCTGATGCTCACCTATGCGCAGTGGTACGAGCGTATCCGTTGCGTCGCGTCCGGCCTGCACGAGATTGGCCTGGAACCGGGCGACCGCCTGCTGGCCGTATTGCAAAACCGCTGGGAAATGGCCACGCTGCACTGGGCCTGCCAGTTCGCCGGCATCGTGATGGTGCCCCTGAACTGGCGCGCCAAGCCTGAGGAGCTTGATTATTGCGTGCAGGATGCCGCCGTCAAGGCGCTGGTGTTCGAGCCTGTCAGCTCCGATGCCGTGCTGGCCAGCCCGGCGGCGCAGGCCGTGCCCTGCATTGCGCTGGACTGCGCGGCGGGCGGCTCGATGTCGTTCGCCTCGCTGCTGGACAGCGTTGCGTTGCATGACGCCCCGGTGGCCGAAGCGAGCGCTGTCTCGCTGATGCTCTACACCTCGGGCACCACCGGCAAGCCCAAGGGCGTGCCGCGCCGGCACCGGCAGGAGCGCGCCGCCGCGCTCGCCCACGTGGC
>NZ_JBIUHC010000299.1:0-4707 GCF_044627735.1 Cupriavidus sp. CuC1
TAAAAAATCCGCCACATCTCCGCTAAGCGGCTGATTTGAAAAGAAAATCGATCGTTGGATCGAGTGGCGGAGCCCGTCTCTGGAGGTCCAGCAGGTAGTCCCCGAGCCGATTGATATGCTCGCGCTGGTAAGGGGAAAGCACCTTCAGCACCTCGGCATCAACGGGATGTCCCTTCTCCTGCAGTTCCTTGAGCTTGCGCGACATCCACTGGACGTTGTAGAGGATGACCATGTTGGCGACGAGATGGTTGTACTTGATGACCTTGCGCTGCTCGTGCCGCACGTTTTCGGCAATGGTACCGTCCCCGCCGAACATCAGCCACTGGGCGAAGTCATTGAACTGCTCGCTCTTGTTCGTCGCCGCGTGAATCGTGCGACGCAGCTCCGGCTCGTTCAGGTACTTCAGCAGGAACAGCGTGCGGACGACGCGGCCGAGTTCGCGGAATGCAAAGTACAGCTTGTTCTTGGCACTTGCTGAGCCCAGCCGCCGCAGGATGGTCGACGGCGTCATTGTCCCGGCTTTGATCGAGACCGCCACCCGCAGCATGTCGGGATAGTGGCGCTGAATCAGATTCCAGTCGATGGACTGGCGGCAGAGGGACTCGATGTGAGCGTATTTCCGGCGCCGATCCGCCTTGAACAGCACCAGTCCCTTGATATTGCGCATGCGCGGCATTAGGTTGATGCCCAGCAGGTAGGACAGACCAAACACCGGCCCGCTTTGCGCCTGGGTGTCGCCATGAATGGTGTCGGGCTGGATGTCGGAGCCATTGTGGATCAGCCCGTCCAGGATGTACACGGCCTCATGCACGCCGCATGGGATGAAGTTGCTGAAGGGCGCGATGTACATGTCGGACACGTGATAGTAGCCGATCCCGCCATACCCGCCGTAGCGGATGTGGTACTCCGACAGCAGGTTCTGCTCGTACAGGCTCCACTTGGTGCCGTCGGCAGACACGCGCTTGCCGCGGCCCCAGTATTTTGGTAGCGCGAACTGGTTGTAGGCGTTGATGACCTTCACGATCGCCTTGTCGAGCCGCTCTTCCGTGATGTGATGCAGATTCAGCCAGGCAATTTGCTTGCGGCTCAGCCCCTTGACGGAACGGGCCGTCTGGCTGGGCCCGAGGTTGCAGCCGTAGCAGAACAGCGTGCTGATAAAGCGCTTGCGCGGCTCGTCAAGCTTGGCATCGAACCCGGACAGCGGCCCGAACAGCTTGTGCAGGTCCAGCCATTGCTCGGTTTCGGTCAATACGTCCAAGATACTGATTTGCGGCATCGATGCCGTGATGGCCTGGTCGATCAGCGTCTTGTTCGGCGGCTCCGGCTCCTTGCCCGGCTTGTGGATGATCAGGCCTTGTTCACCAAACTCGATACTGTCGTTCGCCGGGAAATTGGTGTCTACCTCATCAAGCGCGGTGCTGAGCTTATCCCGCAGCGTTTTGACGAAGCTCTTGCCATCAGACGGCAAGCCGACGATCTCACAGTAGCGCGGCAGCTCCCGCAGAAACTCCTCTTGCGAGACCTGATGCACGCGGAAATCGTCAAAGCGATCGCTGCCTTCGACGTACAGGTCGCCGGAGTTCAGTTCCTGCATCAACTGGTGGAACACGCACAGCTCGAAGTACCGGCGATGCAGAAGCCGCGAATTCCGGCCATCCGGGAAGATGGCTTTGTTCCACTTGTCGGGAATCCAGTCGAGAGGCAGGTTGGCGAATTCCGCCTCGGTGAGTTGCAGATACTCGCGGGGCGAGGTTCGATAGCCCTGCATCCAGGCCAGCGCCACCAGGATCGCCTTGTCCTGAGAACTGGAGCACAGCGGCAGCACCTCAACGCACTGAAACAGCAAGGAGCGCTGCTGGCGATATGGTTGCAACATGAACGGCAGATCAAAGTTGCCAGCATAGGCGATATGCTCGTTGCAGCGGGCGAGCGCGCCGGCGGCATCGTTGCCGAGCACTTCTCGCACTTTCTGGAGACGGAAGATGTCAGCAATGCCGTCGTCCTGCAGAACCTGCAGCACGTCGCGGAACTGGCTGACCAGGCCTTCCAGCGCGTCGGCATGCGCGAGCTGATATTGCTGCAGCCGACTCTTGGCGATGGGCTCGAATTTGCGCATCACCTTGATGAAAATCTCCGCCACATCGTCAAGCGCCTTCTGCAGTTGCGCCTGAATGAAGAGCATCGCCAGGGTGTAGCGCTTGACGGGCTTGAGTGCGCGCAACTTGGTGATGTCCAGTGCCCGCGCCTCCGTGATCAATTGTGCTCGCTTGGTGATCGAAAGCATCGACGGCGCTGGCGGCAAGCCATCGGCCAGCTTGCGCAAGCTATGAATATGCTTCAGAAAGCTCGCGATCTTGCGCGTGGCCGGACGCTTGGGCTCGCGTTTGAGCTGGTCCCAGCCGGACTTGCCGGTCTGACCGTCAAACAGCGCATCGATGCGGGCCTTCAGCGCGTCATCAAGCGCCCCCGTGATGGCGCGAAAGATCGCTTCGTTGAGCCGGGCCCTGGCCTGTGCCGCCGTCCGCTGCAGACCCGCCAGCGGTGGCAATTCGTACCGCTTCCGGATCAGCTCCTCGATCAGCACATTGACGATATCCGGCAGTTCCGCCTTGGTCCGTGCGGCATCGGCCGCCAGGGACGCCAGCCATTTCTGCGCGTTGGCGTCCACCTGCCGGATGCCAACATAGGCGCGCAACAACTTCTGATGCCGGGCGCGCGTGCCCGAAACATCGTAGCGCGCCACCACCGCACGCGACAGCGGGCGGGCCTGCAGAGCCGCCCCAATGTGCTCGATCACGGCAGCCGGCACATCGGCCAGCATCGGGAAGTAACTAAGGCGCTGCAGCAATTTGAGCTGAACAAGAATCAGGACTGAGGTCGAAGGCTGGCGTGCCTGGCTGCGCGCGAAGCGGATCTCCGCGGCAGTTGGCGTGAACGCGGTCTTCAGTTCAACAATGGTGGGCTCTTCGCGCCGCCGGCGTCGGGCGAACTCCGCAAGCTGACGGCGGATATCGCCGATCACGCTGCGCGCCGTGCGGCCTGTTCCCAGCGCGTCGGGGAAATACCGTTCGACCGCCTGCCGCGATGATGCACCTGCGTACCAGGCACACAGAGCGGCCAGGGAAGCCGTGTCGGGGAAATCGGATGGGATGGAAGAGTCTGGCATCGAGCGTCGATTGGAGCGCGATAAGTCCTATCTGACGGTGGTCAAGCGGCGTGCCGCAGGTGAGGTGCAAATCGCAAGACGGCAGTTTGCCAGAACAATGTGCCCATATCGCTAAGACCGGTTATCGATATAGGGCTAATGTAAACGATACGCGTTGGTGCAAACTGCTTGCCACCGCATGCATGTGGAGCATGAGCGTGCGCGGTGCGCAGACGTTTTCCGGACATGGATGCGTGCCGCGCATCCGCTAAAATACCCTCTGCCTACGTTTCCCGCCTCATTCATAGGACACGCATCCCATGACCAGGACAAACCTCAAGTCCGTCAGCATTGCCCCCGGCCTCAACAGGCCGATCCTGTCGAAAGGACAGAAGGCGTTCAATGCGCTAATCAAGCAACTCGAAAAGCGACGCGCGCGGCTGGGCGCATGGGAAGCAGTGACCCCAGCTTTCCAGCAAAAATACAACAGCACATTGCTGCCTCTCGAACAAACCTATACGGACTTGCAAATCAGAATGGTGCATTGCCTGGACCAGGTCCACGGCCAGAAGGGATTGACCAAGTCGGAGCGACACAAGATCGCACGCCTCATTCCCGAGTTGGCTGGTGACCTGGTAGCCGAGCGTGACGATACAGAGTTGAAGGCGATCTACAACAGATACAGCCAGTCCGACTACGACAGCGAAGCGGCCGCCGAGCTTGAGGACATGAAATCGGCGCTGGAAGCCATGCTCGGTGTCGAACTGGGCGACAACCTGGACATGAGCTCACCAGAAGAGGTGCTGCAGCGCGCTCACGCGCAGGTACAACAGAGGCAGGCGAAAGAAGACGCCGATCACCGGGCGCGGGAAGAACGTCGCACCGAACGGAAAAAGTCACCCAGGCAGATCGCGGCGGAAGCGCGGGCGCACGCGGAACAAGCCCAGATCAGCCTTTCCATCCGCGAAATCTACCGCAAACTGGCCAGCGCCCTGCATCCTGACCGCGAAACCGATCCGCTGGAGCGGGACCGGAAAACCGCGCTGATGCAGCGTGTCAATCAGGCCTACAGCAAGAACAACCTGTTGCAACTGCTAGAGCTACAACTCGAACTGGAGCACATCGACCAGAGCGCGATCAATAGCATCAGTGAAGACCGGCTCAGGCACTATAACAAGATCCTGAAGGGGCAACTGCGCGAACTGGACCACGAAATTGGACATGTCGAAACCGGCTTCCGGCTCAGTTATGGCATTCCTCCTTTCGTTGAACTGTCGCCCAGCACAATCATGCGCAATCTTGCCAGTGAAATCGTCGGCCTCCAACAGAGCGTACGCGACCTTGAAGAAGATTTGCTCGTGTTCGACGACATCAAGAAGTTCAAGGCCTGGCTGAAGAACTTGCGGTACCGACCGCCGGTACCTGAATTCGAGGAGATGCCGTTTTGATGGCCGCCGCCGCGCTCGCGCTGACTTCACTCGCCACGAGTGCCATGAAATTAGCGCGCACGGTAGATTTTGTATTTAGATCAGCCACTTAGCGGAGATGTGGCGGATTTTTTG
>NZ_JBIUHC010000300.1:0-4685 GCF_044627735.1 Cupriavidus sp. CuC1
TTGAGTGCCTCTTCAAAGAACAGCCACTGAGAGCCGGCAAGCTGCAGTTCGCGACGGATTGCCTCTGTGTTTTGCGGCGCCGTGGAGAGGAGTTCCTGCGCGGCTGCGAATTCCCTGGTAGCCGTGTCCAGATCCTGCGCCATCTGAGGGGAGGTAATGCCCCAGGCGCGGAACATGCTGATCTTGGCGATTCTCTGCGAGAGCATTGAGGTTACTCCGCACCAGTCACCCATCGGGATCAAGGCGGTAGCCGATATTCTGGCCATCGCCCCTGGCTCAGGTCGAGCCCCAGAAAAACGTCGGTGCCAAGCCAATGTCCAGGAAATATATCAACAATATGGTTACCCAAGTTGCGGCACCAGACTCGTTTCGGCTCATGGCTTGGACGTCTCAGTGATGCGCTCGCTGTATCAGGATGGCGGGGAACGGTGCCCAATCAACTCATTGGTTCCAGGCCAACCCGTTTTGCAGGCTTGCCGTCCCCGGCCAAACTCAGACGAAACATCTCCCCACTTCAAACGGCTTGCCGTCACGCATCATGTAATAGGCCGCGCGCGCCAGTTTGTGCGCCAGGGCCTTCATCGCCACGACCGCCAGTCGCCCGGCCTTCTTGCGTTCATAAAATCTCCTCGCCTGCGGGCAGCAGCGCAGTGCGGCCGCCGCGGCCTCGATGAAGGCCCAGGCAAGATACCGGTTGCCGTTCTTGGCATTGCCTTCGCCCTTCTTCTTGCCGTTGGAGATTCGCTTGCTCTCGACACACCGGCAATAGGAACTGAAATGACCAACCCCGGCAAACCGCGTGATGGTGCCAGTCTCGAGCATGAGCGTCGCGGCCAGTACATCGCCGATTCCGGGTGTGGTCTTCAGGATCTGAAACTCGGGGCGCAGCTTTACCTCGCGATTGAGGATCGCCTCGAGCGCATCGATTTCGGCGTCGAGCGTGCGCAACACCACCAGATTGGCCTTCAGTGCGCGTTCGACATACGACGATAGCTTGAGTGCGCTCACGGCGGCATCATCGAGTTTCAGGACGTGCTCGCCATTCATCCGCAGGCTCAGCTGCCGCGACAGCAGGCTCTCGATGCTCAGGATGTTCACGGTGCGTTGCCGCACGAGCTGCAGGCGCTTGCGCGCCAGGTCACGCAACGGGCGCTCCTGCAGCGGGTAAATATAGCCTTCCGGCAACAGTCCGAGGCGGAAGACATGCGCGAGGAACACCGCGTCGCGTTCATCACCCGCGTACTTCAAACCTTCGTACTGCTTGATGGCCGCCGTATTGGCCAGATGCATGTCGAACCCCGCTGCCATCAACCCGTCGACTAGCCAGTACCAGTTGAACGTCGATTCCATCACGACCCCTTGCAGCGCACTGCGGTACGGCGCGAGCGCCGCCACAATCAGTCCTAGTTCATTGGTCAGCCGCTTGCAGCACCCTATCCTGGTCGTCGATCACGGCCACCACCGCGTTATTCGAGTGCAAATCAATGCCGCTATACTTCATTTCAGCCTCCTTAACGGGTCAGTTGATCGTTGCCTCTCAATAGACCCTGGCCGCCCCCTTCCTTTGGGCGGCCAGGAGGCCTTTCAATGATTATCAACTCCACCGATGGAGCCGCTCGAACAAGATTTACGACCGTCCGCTCCCGTAGCGACGTGAGACGATCGCGCATGACGCCTCGGCCTACCGCTCGTCGGCCATCACAAAACGTGGCGGATCGCTAACGCAGTTCACCATAGCGCGACACGACGGTGTGATTCCAAGAACGTTGGGAGCGCCCCCAACCGATGCGGACGCGTCCGTTGACTTGCAGCAGACACCTCGTCGACGACCCACAGAATTTGAATTCCGGAAAACAGGCCTGTTAGCCTCAGGCACGCACGCTCGACGAAGACGATGGAAAGTCTTCGCGGCGCTCCGCCCATTTCAGAATCGCATCCAGTGCCGGGCACAGCGCCTGGCCCCAATCGGTCAGGCGGTAGTCCACCTTCGGCGGCACCTGGTGATAGGCCGTACGCGTCACGATGCCGTCCTCTTCGAGGCGGCGTAGCTGCTGGGCAAGCATCTTCTGCGTGATGCCGGGGATCAGCCTCTCGAGGTCCGAAAAGCGCCGCACCTGGCCACCGAAAAGGTGAAATAGGATCACCAGCTTCCAGCGCCCTTCCAGCAGCTTGAATGCGGCTTCGACATCGATTGCGGCGGTCGCGGGGGTGTACTTTTTTCGGTTAGCCAAGGCCTACTTACTTTTTAGTGCGTTCTTGCGATGTGGTAACTATAACGCCATCATTGGGACATGCAAACCCTGACGCTCAGGAAAGACCACAATGAATATGACACTGCCGCCGCCACTGGATGCCTATCTGAACGCGGAAGCCGCGACCGACACCACCTCTCTCGCGGACTGCTTTACTGCCGATGCCGTCGTGCGCGACGAAGGCCGTACGATCGAGGGGCTGGAAGCCATCGAGGCCTGGAAGAAAGACAGCAAAACCAAGTACCAGTACAGCGTCGAGCCGTTGGACGTGTCCCAGGACGGCGCCGCCGTGACGATGCACGCACGGCTCACGGGCACCTTCCCCGGTAGCCCGGTTGAGCTGACCTACACGTTCGTCCTAACCGGCGGCAAGATCGCGTCTCTGGAGATTCGCCGATGAGCGTCGCACTCGAACTTCAGGGGCTTAGGGCGCTCGTCACGGGCGGCACCAAAGGCGTCGGGAAAGCCGTTGTCGCACACCTCTGCAAGGCGGGCGCGAACGTCGTGACGACGGCGCGTTCGCGTCCCGATGACCTTGCCGAAGAATGGTTTATCGGAGCGGACATCACGACGGCCGATGGCTGTAAAACCATTGTCGACGCCGTGCTCGAACGGCTCGGTGGCGTCGATATAATCGTGCACGTCGTGGGCGGCTCATCGGCGCCGGCGGGTGGCTTCAGCGTGCTCGACGACGACGAATGGAACAAGGCATTGAACCTGAACCTGTTCCCGGCAGTGCGCATCGATCGCGCGCTTTTGCCCTCGATGGTCGAGCAGCGCTCGGGCGTCATCATCCACGTCACGTCGATCCAGAGGCAGTTACCGTTGCCGGAGGCCACAATTGCTTATGCTGCCGCCAAGGCTGCCCTGTCGAACTACAGCAAAGCCTTGTCCAAGGAAGTCAGTCCGAAGGGCGTTCGCGTCGTGCGTGTCTCCCCCGGCTGGGTCGAGACGGATGCCGCCGCGGGTCTCGTTGCTGAGATCGCCCGGCAGAGCGGCATCGATACGGAAGGCGCCCGCAAGATCATCATGGACTCGCTCGGCGGCATTCCTCTCGGCCGGCCGTGCTCGCCCCGGGAAGTGGCCGAGCTCATTGGTTTCCTCGTCTCCGCGCGGGCCAGCGCCATCACCGGCACTGAGTACGTCATCGACGGAGGAACTGTTCCGACTGCGTGATCTGAGCCGCTTGCCCTACCGCTTCGGTGTCGAACGCTGCTGCAGGCAGCCGGATAGCCGTGACCACGCCTCGTTTGCGCTGCCGTATCATGCCCTGTTAGTCGCCGGGATCGCGTGGCAAGGACCTACGCTAAGTCAAGCTTCACCTAGAACACTCCATCACCTGTGTTGGCTTCTTAGGAATGGTTGGCAGTGGCTGCTCAGGTCAGATGGCGCGACTTGAACTGCAGAGCCAAAAGCAAAAATCGGCGAGACAGGGCATGTTCGCGACCGTCCGCAGGGGGCAACGAGCCTAAGGTCAAAGCATCATTGGCGACCGTCTCTTCTCGGGCCGGAAACGGACGGTCGAAAATCGTGTTTGAGTGACTCAAACTGGCGGAAGCGGTCTCTCCCGTTTAGGGTTGTTCGATGCCTGCCGTCACCCGCAGGAATGTGAGTGTGCCACCGCGCGTTACTGGCAGGCGTCGAACAAGCCTCGATGGAGGAAACCGCGGAGTGCTCCGAGGCGGTCGGAGTGTTGGAGGCTATGGCGATTGATAGGCCGGGGTGCCCAACGGTGCTGGAGGATGCGCAGTCAAACGGGATGCTGGATAGAGCCTGGTGCGGTGACGAGGCGGTCCAGTCGCGCAATCGTGAGGATGAAGCGGACGTGCGAGGGGCTGCGCGAAGCGGCAAGCGCAAACGTCCGCTCGTAGGCCGCGTTGCCGCAAAGCCGACGGTCGAATTGCACGTCCAGAAAGCGTGACGCGCATGTCTGGCCTCGCCGCTTGGGTGGTGCGCGAATGGGCGCAGTGCGTTCCAGGATCTCGATGACGATCATCGGCGCACCGCAGTGCCGGCAGACGAAGACCGCAGGGATAGCAACCCCCCGGATCGTCGGGCTGGGTGTCGGCCTCAGGCATGACGTCCAGCAGTTCACGGGCCTTCGCGAGACTGGCGCGGCGCACCGGGTTGGCGAGCAGGCCGTAGTGACGGATGCGATGGAAGCCGGCGGGCAGCACATGGAGCAGGAAGCGGCGCATGAACTCGCCGGTTTCGAGCGTCATGATCTTGTGGCGGGTGCGTCCCTTTGCGCGGTAGTGCCGCGCTGGATGTGCATTCCGGACAGGTGCTGGCAGACTGCCGCGAGCGACGCACCCAGGACGATCTGGTGGCCTTCATGGAGCGCGTGGCAACCGCGTACCCGGGCAAACAGGTGCACGTCGTCTGGGACAACCTGAACACACATCGCGCACAGGCCGTCTGGCAGGCGTTCAA
>NZ_JBIUHC010000301.1:0-4671 GCF_044627735.1 Cupriavidus sp. CuC1
GGGAAGGCCCCCGCGGTGATGAACTTGCGCACGGTTCGATGGTCGATTGAGAGCTCGCGCCCGATTCCTTTCATCGTACCGCCCAGGGCGCGTAGCGCCATCACCCGGTCGTACAGCGCCAGCCGCGTGGCGCGTCGCTGATCGCTCAGGCGCTGCCATGACCGCAGTGAGGTGCGGCTCAGCAACCCCTGCCGGCCCAGGGTCACGCCACCGACCTCGACTTGCTGCGCGGCTTGGCGCAGTTGCGGCCCGAGTCGGTACAGCAGCCTTTCGACGTTGTCGCGCAGGTTGCACACCTGCTTTGAGCCAAACGATGGAAAGTCGATAAATGCCGGTCGAGAGGGCGCCGCAAACTTGCGGCTGCCGATATCGTCGATATGCCTGACCATATCTTGCCATTTCATCGGTACCTTGCTGTACGCCGCAATCTCGTTGAGCGCGCCTTCAAGCCCGCCTTCCGCCGATGCACCGTTGTCGCCGGCAACGTAGAAGATCAGCGTATTGTCGCCATCCGGGCGCTTCTGAATGACATCGACCACACGCCCCATCTCAAGATCAACATGCGCGCCGAACGCTGCGAATACTTCCATCATGCGCGCATACAGTCGCTTCTGGTCCGGCTGCAGCGTGTCCCACGCGGGAATGCCGGGCGGCCGCGGCGTTAGCTTGGTATCGGCCGGCACCACGCCAAGGCGCTTCTGGCGAGCCAGGGTTTCTTCGCGGTAGACGTCCCAGCCGGTATCGAATTTTCCTTTGAATTTGTCGATCCACTCCTTGGGGACATGGTGCGGCGAGTGCGTTGCGCCAGGCGCCAAGTAAAGGAAGTACGGCCGATCGGGGTCGAGTGCATTGACCTGTTCGACCCAGCTAATGGCGTGGTCGGCAAGATCGACGCTCAAGTGATAGTTGGGATCCTTGGATGGCGGGACGGCGGACGTATTCTCGAACAGGGCGGGCTCCCACTGGCTGGTGTTGCCACCCATGAAGCCATAGAAATACTGGAATCCCAGCAAGGTTGGCCAGTGATCGAAGGGACCGCCGGGGTTCTGCTCCCCAATTCGGGGTATTGTGGTTCTTTCCCACCCAGCCCGTTGCGTAGCCATTCTGGCGAAGGACTTCGGCAACGGTGGCCGTGCTTCTGGGAATGATGCCCGTATAGCCATCGTAGCCGGCCGTCAGTTCGCTGATGACCCCAAAGCCTGCGGAATGATGATTACGTCCCGTCAAGAGCGCGGCGCGCGTAGGTGAGCACAGCGCGGTCGGTTCCATGCGGTTGTAGCGCAATCCGCTTGCGGAGAGCTTGTCCATCGTGGGCGAAGGCGTGGCGCCGCCGAATGTACTGAACTGGCCAAAGCCGACATCGTCAAGCATGATGATCACGACGTTCGGCGCACCCTTGGGAGGCCGGGGCGGCTGCGGGAATCGTGGCGGGTCGGATTCCTTGAACGTCCGGCCCACATCCCCCGGAAACTGGGGCTCAGCCAATGGGAGAACGACGGGAGCCGTCGGCGTGATCCCGGCGGGCGTACTGACGACTGGGCCGCCAATTGCGCTCGCCGCTGCCGTCGGTAACGGGGTCGTCAGCGCAGCAAGGAGGAGGCTGGGCAATGCGAGCCAGCCGGACAGCTTCCAGGACCTGTTTAGCGTCATTTCTCAAGACTCCGTTCGGCTGCGATGTTGTGACATCAAGCGACTGCTCTTGATGGCGCTGATTGCCTGCAGCGGGAAAATGCTTCCACGAAGCCTACGGCGCCCTGCAAGATAGCCAGCCTCGCACGTTGCGATGGTGGCATGCCCGGGCATATCGGTGTATTGAAAAAGCGTGCTCCGGTGATTTAACTATTTTTGCTTTGGCGCTGCGGGCCAGGCCTGCTGGCGGTAGCCCCCCCGCTGGGATTGTCAGCCGGCGCGCCGCATCAAGCTGAAACTCTGCGCGGTCGGCCCAGCATCGCCCTGTCCGGCCAGGAACAGCGCCAGCGGCACCACATCTTCCGGATCCTTGACCCACTCCCCGGCCGGCGCGAACTTCTCGCCGAAGCCCGTCATCTCGGTGCGTACCGGTCCCGGGATCAACTCGTTCACGCTGATGTTGGAGTCCAGCAGTTCCACGGCCAGGGTCTGCGTCAGCATCCACATGCCCAGCTTGGCGCTGGCGTAGGACGACATGCCGGGATTGGGCCGGTGGCGCGAGCCGGAGCCAGTGAAGATCATCTTGCCGGCGCCGCGCCGCCGCAGATGCGGAAGGGCCGCGCGCGCTGTATGGAAGGCGCCAATGAGGTTGACCTCGACGGTTTGTCGCCAGAGTTCGGGATCGCAGTGTTCGACCTTGCGGCTCTGCATCGAAACGCCGGCGTTCGCCACCACGATGTCCACCCCGCCGAACAGGGTAAAGCTGGTCGCGAACAGGGCTTCCATGGCAGCGTAGTCGCACACGTCCGCCGTTACTGCTGCCGCCTTGCCACCGGCGGCTTCGATCTGATGCACGGTGTCCTGAATTTCATTGGTTGTGCGCGCACTGCACACCACCGCCGCGCCAGACCGGGCGTAAGCCATCGCAATGGCACGACCGATGCCGCGCCCCGCGCCGGTGATGACGGCAACCTTGCCATGCAGGTCTGCGTGCGCCTGGGAATTGTTCATCTGGGCTCCTATAGCTCGGCGAATTGGGATAGTCGGACAAACATAGATGATGCTTAACCCAATCGGTTTGATAATTTCGATATGCGAAACACCGCTCGACATCCGCGGCTATCAACGCTTGATCGGGACAACGCACGCAGATTCGCTATGCGAAATCTTGCACGGATGCGCGCACACGCAGCGCTAGGCTGTAGGCCACCCAGGGCCAACCTGGCGCCCTCCGAAGGAGCGAACCCATGTTTGATCATGCCAGCCTTGACCGGATGTTCCGGCCCCGCAGCATCGCCCTGATCGGCGCTTCCACCAATCCCGACAAGATTGGCGGTGTGCCGCTCGCTCTCCTGCTGAAATACGAGTACGACGGCAAGCTGTATCCGGTCAATCCGAACGCCGCCGAGGTGCAAGGCGTACCCGCGTACCCGAGCGTGGCTGCGATTGGGGCGCCAGCTGACCTGGCCATCGTGGCGGTGCCGATGGCACTAGCCGAACAGGCTGTCAAAGATGCGGCTGAGGCCGGGGTGTGCAGCGTGGTGCTGTTTACATCCGGCTACGCGGAAGTCGGCGAGACTGGCCGCGCCGCGCAGGCGCGCCTGGCCGCGTTGGCACGCACGCGCGGCGTTCGCATTCTGGGCCCCAATTGCCTGGGCTTCATGAACACCCGTGATCAGGTCTATGCCACCTTCTCGCCAGCGCCCCATGCTGCTCGTGCCCGTCCCGGCGCGGTTGGCATCGTGTCACAAAGCGGCGCCTTCGGCATTTACGCCTACGCCATGGCACGGGAGCGGGATATCGGCCTTTCCTATTGGATCAGCACCGGTAACGAATGCGATATCGAGTTTGCCGACGCGGTCGCGTGGCTGGCCCGCGATCCCGATACCCGGGTGATCATGGGCTATGTAGAAGGCTGCCGCGATGGCGCCAAGCTCAAGGCCGCTTTATCCCTGGCACGCGACGCGGGCAAACCGGTGATCGTGACGAAGGTCGGGCGTACCGCGTCCGGCGCGGCCGCAGCCGCATCCCATACCGCGGCGCTGGCCGGTGACGATGCCGTCTTCGACGCGCTGCTGCGCCAGTACGGCGCCATTCGCACGCGTACGCTTGACGAATTCTTCAACGTGGGCTACGCGCTAAGCGGCCCCGTGCGTCCCGCGAACAACGCCTTGGGCATCATGACGTTGTCGGGCGGCGTGGGTGCGCTGATGGCCGACGACGCCGCTGACGCGGCCCTGGAGCTCGTGCCGATGCCGGCCGGCGCACAAGCCGCGATCATGGCACGCGTGCCATTTGCCACGCCACGCAACTCCGTCGATATCACCGGCCAGGTAACCTCCGAGCCGGAACTGATGACGTTTGCCGCCCGTACCATGCTGGACAGCGGGGGCTACGGCAGCTTGCTGGCATTCCTGGCGGCGGCGGGCACCTCCGCTACTTTCTGGCCCCACCTGCTCGCATTCGCCAAGACCATACGCGCCGAGTATCCCGATACGCCGCTGGCCCTATGCTCGCTATTCACGCCAGAGCGGCGCCGCGCGCTGGAAGCGCTGGGCTGCCTGGTGTTCGCGGACCCGAGCGCCGCAGTCCGCGCGCTGAAGTGCCTGGGCGACACCGTGGCGATAGCCCGCCCCGCTTGCGACCCGGGCTTGAGCCCGAATGCGGAGAATCCCGTTGTTGCCACGATCGAGGCTGGCGTGTTGGATGAACCTGCCGGCCTGGCCTTGCTGCGCTCTGCCGGCGTCCCGGTGGTGGCGCACCAGCGTGTGGCCAGCCAAGATGAAGCAGTAGCCGCGGCAGCGGCTTTTGGCTACCCGGTGGTGATGAAATTGGTCTCTGCCGACATCACCCACAAGAGCGACATTGGCGGCGTACGTCTGCACCTGCAGGATGCCGGTGCGGTCCGGGCCGCCTACCGCGAGATCCTGGAGGAGGCGGCGCGCCATGCACCTGCGGCTAGGCTCAATACTGTTCACTTCACAACCACTTTGGGGACGATCCGCTGATTCAGCGGCTCGGATCGCCGCCGGATTCGGAAAT
>NZ_JBIUHC010000302.1:0-4655 GCF_044627735.1 Cupriavidus sp. CuC1
CCATCCTTCAAGCTCTTCTTGTTGTTGCAGAGGCTTGAAAGTTAACACAAATTCGAATTTGTTAACAGTATTGGGCCTAGGCGGGCAGCCGCTGGCCGCGCGTGGATGGGAGCGCTTATAATTGACCGACCGCCCGGTTGGCTAATTGCCATCGACTGCCCCAGGCAGCCTCCGGCGGAGCCCCGGGCCGCCCCTCGCGGCCCGGCCCCCAAGCGTCACCAAGGAATGGCCACGGCCATCGCTGCCTCATGACCGCTATCCCGCCCGCAATCCCGCCGGAATCCTCCCCGCCCTCTTCCAATCCGTCCGAGGCGGACAACGCGCCGTTGTCGCCACGCTACGACCGCTACCAGGCACTGACCCTGCGCCGGCATGGCCCCATCCTCGAGATCGTGATGGGTGCGCAACAGTCCGCCAACCGCAAGCTAGCCACCGCTGACGCCAATATGCACCGCGAGCTGGCGGAAATCTGGCGCGACGTGTCGGCCGATCCGGACGTGCGCGTGGCGCTCATCCGCGGCGAAGGCAAAGGCTTTTCGGCCGGCGGCGACCTGTCCCTGGTGGAAGACATGGCCAACGACTTCGCCACCCGCACCCGCGTGTGGCACGAGGCCCGGGACCTGGTCTACAACGTGATCAATTGCGACAAGCCGATCGTGTCGGCCATGCACGGCCCGGCGGTCGGCGCCGGGCTGGTGGCCGGCCTGCTGGCCGATATCTCGATCGCGGCCAGGACCGCGCGCATCGTCGATGGCCATACGCGACTGGGCGTGGCGGCGGGCGACCATGCCGCAATCGTGTGGCCCCTGCTGTGCGGGATGGCCAAGGCCAAGTACTATCTGATGCTGTGCGAGTCGGTGAGCGGCGAAGAGGCCGAGCGCATCGGGCTGGTGTCGCTGACCGTGGACGAAGAGGAACTGGTCGAGCGCGCCTTCGACGTGGCGCGCCGGCTGGCCGCGGGCTCGCAGACGGCGATCCGCTGGACCAAGTACGCGCTGAATAACTGGCTGCGTATGGCGGGCCCCTCGTTCGATGCCTCGCTGGCGCTGGAATTCATGGGCTTTGCCGGCCCCGATGTGCAGGAAGGCGTAGCCAGCCTGCGGCAAAAGCGGCCGCCGCAGTTCGAGTAACGCACGTAGTTCCGATCAATGCAGTTCCGCAGCCGGCGTCGCCGGCTGCCACCCCCGGAGGCGAGACCATGTTCGGCCAGATTCCAGATTTCACCAACGGCTTCGAGTTCCTTCGCAAGATGTGGGGCAGCGCCGCCGGCATGCCGGGCGGGCTGATGCCTGGCCTGCAGGCCATGACCCCGCCGATGAACCTGGAGGATGTCGACAAGCGCATCCACGATCTCAAGGCCGTGGAAGGCTGGCTCCAGCTAAACACCAACCTGCTGCGCACCACCATCCAGGGCCTGGAGGTGCAGCGCGCCACGCTGGTGGCGCTGCAGACCATCGGTACCGCGCTCTCGCCGGAGGCGATGCAAAGCGCAATGGAAAACGTGGCGCGCGCGGCCAACTCGCCCAGCGCCGCGCCGTACCAGCAACCCGCGGAGCCCCCGGCAGCCCGGCGCGTCTGGCCCGAGCCCACGGTCGAGGAAAACGAGGACGAGGAAGACAACGGCCCCGATGCGCCCGAAGCCGGCCAGGCGCAAGAGCCGGCCACCGCGTCCGGCCCGGAAACCAGCCAGAACGGCGCTCCCCCGCCGGATGCCAACCTCTGGTGGGATGTGCTGCAGCAACAGTTCAACCAGATTGCCAGCAGCGCTGCAACGGCCAGCATGTCCCCATTCGGGAACCTGGGCGCCTTTGGCATGCCCGGCGCGGCCGCGCCGGAAGCCGCGCCCGCACCCGCCGCCAGGCCGGACGGCAAGGCGCCGGCCAGCAAGGCCAGGCCAGCCCACAAGCCGGCCAGCAAGGCAGCCGGCACCAAGGCTGCGGCCAAGCCGGCCGCCAAACCTGCCCGCAAGGCCACGCGCCCTGCCAGCAAGAAATCCGCGGCGGCCAAGCCCGCCGTGCCGGAAGGCAGCGCCAACGGCGCGGCCGATACTTCCGGCGATCCGTCCTGAGCCGGAGCGGCACCCGAGCCACGCGACACCAGGGAACCCCCTTGATCCAACTTCGGAGCCAACGCCTGTAGTGAAGACCACCTCGCTGATCATGATGGGCGGCGGCGCCCGCGCCGCCTACCAGGCTGGCGTGCTGCGCGGGCTTGCCCGCATCGCCGCGCAGCACGGCCGCGATCGTGGCCGCATTCCCTTCGACATCATCTGCGGCACGTCGGCCGGCGCCATCAACGGTGCCGGCTTGGCGATCAACGCGGCCAACTTCCGTGCCGCGGCCGACAGCCTGGCCGCGCTGTGGAGCGGCATCCATGCCGAGGATGTCTACCGCACCGGCATCGTCGGCGTGGGCGCATCCGGCGCGCGGTGGCTCTCCGCGCTGGCCTTCGGCTGGGCCATCCGGCGCGCGCCGCGGGCGCTGTTCGACAACACGCCGCTGGGCGGCCTGCTCGGCGAGCTGTTCGACCCCGAGCGGGCGCAGGCTAGCCTGGACGCCGGCGACCTCCAGGCCTTTGCCGTGACGGCGCTGTCTTACACCACCGGGCGCCACGTCACCTTCTACCAGTCCCATCGCCGCATCCACCCATGGCGCCGCAGCCAGCGGCTGGCCGTCGAAGCCAAGATCGGCGTGGACCACCTGCTGGCGTCGTCGTCCATCCCTTTCCTGTTCCCCGCGCTGCCGCTGGAGCTGGAAGGCCACCATGAGTGGTTCGGCGACGGCACCATGCGCCAGATGTCGCCCTTGTCGCCCGCCATCCACCTGGGCGCCTCGCGCATCCTGGCCATCGGCGCCGCCTCCCGCCAGCGTCCCGGCTGGTTCGACACCGTGCCGGCCGGCGGCTACCCGTCGCTGGCGCAGGTAGGCGGCCAGGCCCTGGCCAGCATTTTCCTCGACGGCCTTTCGGCGGACCTGGAACGGTTGCAGCACATCAACAGCCTGCTCTCGCGCATGCCGGAGATCGCCAACGACAGCGAAGGCTGGCGCCCGGTGCAGGTGATGACGATCTCGCCCAGCGAGCCCATCGAAGCCATTGCCGCGACACATGTGCAGCAACTGCCCCGCACCGTGCGCGCCCTGCTGGCGCCGTTGGGCGGCACCGAAGCGCGCGGCGCGGCCTTTGCCAGTTACCTGCTGTTCGAGCCCGAGTTCACCCAGGCACTGATCGCCCTGGGCGAGAAAGACGCCCTGGCGCAACAGCACGAGCTCGCGGCGTTCCTCTATGACATCATCCCGCCCGATCAAGGCGACGACACAAACTCAACGCCCCCACGGACGGTTACACTTGATGTCGAACCACCCGCCGGTGTAACGGCCTGACTTAAAGGCACGGCAGGCTTGCCGCATCGTCGGGCCCGGCCAAGAGCGTCGTAAAGGCCTCTTTTTCGCGTCAACAAAAGAAGGGAAAGGCGCGATATTCGCCCATAAATTGGGCATCGCGCAGGTTCAACCACAAACACCCATGTCCTTTGCGCTTAAAAAGGGCATTGGGAATAATTCGCATCTGGTAGAATCTGCCCGTAATTTCAAAGGCTTACCATGCTCTACCCCGAACTGTTCAAATCGCTGGAAGCGGTACGTTGGCACATGGACAAGGACATCCCCTGGGATTCCTTCGATCCGAGCCTGCTCACGGACGACCAGGCCAAGACGATCCGCATGAATGCCATCACGGAATGGTCGGCCCTGCCCGCCACCGAGATGTTCCTGCGAGACAACCGCCACGATTCCGACTTTTCGGCCTTCATGAGCATCTGGTTCTTTGAAGAGCAGAAGCATTCGCTGGTGCTGATGGAATACCTGCGCCGCTTCCGCCCGGACCTGGTGCCGACCGAAGAAGAGCTGCACGCCGTGCGCTTCGAGTTCGACCCGGCCCCGCCGCTGGAAACCCTGATGCTGCATTTCTGCGGCGAGATCCGCCTTAACCACTGGTATCGCCGTGCCGCCGAATGGCACACCGAGCCGGTGATCAAGCAGATCTACCGCACCCTATCGCAGGACGAAGCCCGCCACGGCGGCGCCTACCTGCGCTACATGAAGAAATACCTGAACCAGTTCGGCGACAGCGCCCGCTCGGCCTTCGCCAAGATCGGCGTGCTGATGGCCTCCGCCCGCCGCACTGAAAAGCCGCTGCACCCGACCAACCTGCACGTCAACAAGGCATTGTTCCCCAACGACACCATCCAGTCGCGCCTGCCGGATCCGGATTGGCTCGAGCACTGGCTCGACGAACAGATCCGCTTCGACGAAGGCTGGGAGAAGAAGGTGATCGAGCGGATCCTGCACAACATGTCGCTGCTGTTCGAGCGCACTTTCGAGACGGTGCAGGATTTGAACCGGTATCGGAAGGAGTTGAATGCGAGGTTGCAGGCGGCGGGTGGTGCGCAGCCGGCGCAGGCATAAAGTTGGGTTTTGGCTGGGGGTGTAGTTTTGGCGCCTTCGGCGGGACGGGCCCCATCGGATGATGGGGTTTTGTTTTTTTGGGGTGTTGGGTTTTGGTTGGCGTTTGGCTGTGGCCGCAACTGCAACTGCAAAATCAGCTTCAACTTCAACGGCTTAACTTCAAAAGCAACTGCAGTTTCACCTCCCCTTCGG
>NZ_JBIUHC010000303.1:0-4618 GCF_044627735.1 Cupriavidus sp. CuC1
GACATTGCAACTTTGAGCAATTCCAGATCGTTCCGGCGCTTTGAGAGGACGCCTTCGGCGTCCGCGCTATCCATCCCTGCCCTGAAGGGCGAGGTTTCCCGCGCAAACTGATGATATCCGGTCGGGGGCGGGGCAATGTGAGTTTGCGTCAACGTGGCGCCCCGTCCGGTGCGCCTCCGGTGCGCAGGATCCCAGGCACCCCATCTCCAAGACGGTAGATACACCGATTCGACCCGTTCATGCCCTCAATTAACCAGTCTGAGTTAAAGACAGGCAGGGGCCTGCAAGTCAAAATACCAGGGCACCCACCCTCGAGTATCGGATGAGGTGAGCAGTCGATCCGGATGCGACTTGTCGCCTGCGTTGCGTGGCGCTACGTCACAAATAGGAAACCATGTGGCAGACCTCCCAACCCTCGCCCGCCAGCGAGCATCGGCTCCGTGTGATCTGGCCCTTCGTGGTGATTGTGGTAGTGCTCGCGTTGGTGGGGATGGCAAGTGTCGACATGCTGGCCGCGGCGCGCGCCTTCGTCGGCGGTGAAAGCCTTTGGAGCAACGCCCAGAAGGAAGCGGTGCTACAGTTGCTGCGCTACGGGCAAAGTGGCGATGAGACAGCGTTCGGTGCCTATCTGCGCGCCATCGCGGTGCCACTGGGTGATCGCCAGGCCCGGCTTGAGCTCGAGCGCGCCGATCCCGACTTTGAGAAGGTCCGCGCCGGATTGATCGCTGGCGGCAATCATGTCGATGACATCCCTGGCATGATTCGTATGTTTCGGCATTTCCGTCATGTGGCGGAGATTGACCAGGCCGTCTCGGTCTGGGCGCAGGCCGATGCCGAAGTGATGGCGCTGGAGGAACAGGCCCGGCGCCTGCACGCCCTGATTCCTGGTGGCGCATGCGACGCAAATTGCGTCGGCCCGCTGCTGCAGCAAATTGGCATGATCGATGCGCGCCTGACGCCGCTGGAGACCGCCTTCTCCTACGCGCTCGGCAAGGCGTCGCGCCGCGTGCGCGAGCTCTTGCTGCCCGGCATTGCTGCGGTGGCGGCGTTGCTTTTGTTGCCAGGCATCCTGATCGCGAATCGCACCCTGCGTCAGGAGCGGCAACTCAGGCAGGCACTGGCGCACAGCGAGGAGCGCTTGCAACTGGCGGTCAGCGGCAGCAACGACGGGCTGTGGGACTGGGACGTGCGTAGCGGCGGACTGTATTTCTCGCCGCGCTGTGCCGCCATGCTGGGCTACACGGCGGGGGAACTGCCGCAGTTGCGCGAAACCCTACTGGCCTTGGTTCACCCGGCCGACTTTGCTGCCCTCCCGCTGCAGTTGCGCCGGCATTTGCGGGGCGATCTGCCCTACGACGCTGAATTCCGCCTACGCACCAAGGCCAATAGCCATCTATGGGTACGCGCGCGCGGACGCCTGGTGCGCACCGCCGCTGGCCGCGTGCAGCGCATGGCGGGCTCGCTGACCGATATCACCGACCACAAGCGCTCGGAAGCCCAGATTTTCGCGGAGAAGGAGCGTGCCCAGGTGACGCTGCAGGCGATCGGGGACGCAGTCATCACTACCGATGTCTGCGGCCAGATCGACTCTCTCAATCCTGCGGCAGAGCGATTGACCGGATGGCGCAGCGAGGAGGCTATCGGCATGCCGCTGCACCGGGTCTGCATGCTGAAAGACGAGGTCACGCATGCACCGGTATCGGATCTGGTGGAGGCGGCGCTGGAACGACGCTGGAAGGAGCGCCCGGCGCTGCTGCTGGTGCTGCGGGCGGGATCGCTGATCGCGGTCAAGCCCTCGGTGGCACTGATCAGTAGCCGTGCGGGCAATGCCATCGGCGTGGTGCTGGTGCTGCACGACATGAGCCGTGAACGCGAACACGCTGCGCGCCTCACTTATGAGGCCAGCCATGATGCTTTGACCGGCTTGGTCAACCGACTCGAATTCGAGCGCCGGCTCGCCGCAGCGATGGCGCGGGCGCCCGGCGAGGCGGACAGCCATACCCTGATGTATCTGGACCTGGACCAATTCAAGGTAGTTAACGATACGTGCGGCCATGCCGCCGGGGATGAGTTGATCAGTCAGGTCGCCTCGGTGATGCGTGGCCAGTTGCGCAAGGGCGATACGCTGGCAAGGCTAGGCGGCGACGAGTTCGGCGTGTTGCTGGAACACTGCCCCACCCACGCCGGCCAGCGCGTAGCCGAAGCGCTGCGGCGGAGCATCGCGCAATGGCGCTTCGTGCACCGGCAGCGTACGTTTTCACTTGGGGTCAGCATCGGCCTGATCAGCCTGGATAGTGGGGTGACGCAGGTGGAGGAAGCACTGAGCGCTGCGGACGCCGCCTGCTATATGGCCAAGGAAGGTGGCCGGAACCGCGTTCAGGTGTACCGGCCGCAGGATGACGCGGTGCGCACGCGTCACGACGAAATGGAGTGGGTGAGCCGGATACATGCGGCCCTTGCGGCAGGGCGCTTTTGCCTCTATGCGCAGGAGATCGTGCCGCTACAGCCCAGCGGCGCCGGCGGCCGGCATCTCGAGTTGCTGCTGCGCATGGTGGATGAAGCCGGGCTGCTGGTGCCACCGATGGCGTTCATCCCGGCGTGCGAGCGCTACAACCTGATGCCGATGCTGGACCGCTGGGTGATCGACGCCGGCTTTGCCGCGCTCGCGCGACACCAGATCGCTCTGCCTGGGGATGTGGCGTTGTGCGGGCTGAACCTGTCGGCCGCCTCGCTTGGCGACGACCTGCTGCCCGGTTACGTGCGCCAGCGGGCCGCGCACCATGGCATCTCGCTCGAAGGGATCTGTTTCGAGATTACCGAGACCGCGGCCATTGGCAACCTGGCGCAGGCCGCCGTGTTTATCCGCCAGTTGCAGGAAATGGGTTGCCGCTTCGCGCTGGACGATTTCGGTACCGGGATGTCCTCGCTTACCTATCTGAAGCACCTGCCCGCAGAGTACTTGAAGATTGATGGCAGTTTTGTGCGGGAGATGCTCAACGATCCGGTCAACCTGGTGATGGTGGAGGCGATCCAGCGGATCAGCCACGCAATGGGCAAGCAGACCATCGCCGAGTACGTAGAAAACGAGGCGCTGCTGGCGCGGCTGCGCGAGCTTGGGGTGGACTATGCGCAGGGCTATGGGGTTGGCCCGCCGATGCCCTTCGCCATCGTCACGAACACCGGGGCGACGCCTGAACCGGTCAAACTACCGGCCAGCGCAGGCTGCGGCAATGTGGCCGATATGGCTTAGCTAGCGGTTCGCCGAAGCGGGGGGGGGCGGACCCGACTGTGTCCGGCGTCTGCGCAGTACGATGACGCGTCGCGTCTATCACGTTGCGTGGGCGCCGCAGGGGCTTGAAGCACTTCGGGGAACAAAGCATGATGGCCACTTGGCATGTGCAACCTGGGAGAGGACGCCCATGAAACTTCGCCTTGTGTCTGGCCTGGGCCAATGGGACGGCCGCCGTCACCTGATGCATGCCGCGCTCTGCGTGGCGTTGCTGATGGGCATCGCCCATGCGGCCCACGCCCAGGAGTTTTACGTACTTGGCGGGCTGCAGCAGACGCCGTCGCTGGGAGAGAAAACCTATGGCTACACCTACGAGTACGCCCATAATCTGACCGACAACGTCTACGCCTCCTTCTCTTACCTGAACGAAGGGCACGTCACCAACCATCATCGCGACGGACATAGCGTGCAGTTGTGGGGACGGTTGCTGTCGACGGACCGGCGTTTTGCCTTCTCGCTTGGGGCCGGTCCCTATCGCTATTTCGATACCACGGTGAGAACGGCCGAAGGCGGCGTGAATGACCAGCACGGCTGGGGAATCCTGATCAGCGCGGCAGGCACGTGGTACATCAACGGCGGTCCGTGGATCGTGCAGGCGCGATACAACCGGGCGCAGGCATTTGGCAGCATCGACACCAACACCTTCCTGATCGGCGTGGGCTATCAGCTCGATCGAGGGAGCAGGGATGGTCCGGTGGTGCCACCGCCTTCGTATGCCGGCAATACGACCAACAACGAGCTGACCGTCTTCGGTGGCACCACCATTATCAACAACTTCGACTCACCCAGCGGTACGGCTTTCGCGGTGGAGTACCGGCGTGGCATCCTGCCCTATGTCGACCTCACTGCCACCTATCTGAACGAGGGCGATGCCCGGGTTGTGCGCCGGCAGGGTGTTGCAGCGCAGGCTTGGCTGGTGCGGCCGTTCTTCAATGACCATCTGACGCTCGGGATCGGACTGGGGCCCTATGTGGCGCGGGACCGGGACGAGGGCGGCGGCATCACGCACACGCTCGGCTTGTTCACCATGTCGGCGAGCTATCGCATCAGCCCGTCCTGGACCACGCGCTTTTCCTGGCATCGCACCGTCACGACCAATAGCCGCGATTCCGATGTGATGGTGCTGGGTCTGGGGTATCGGTTCTAGCGGCCGGAGAGGGTCTGAGCCCTTTGGCCAATATCCGGGCCGATTAAGTTCTACTTAATTCTGTCGTTCGCAAAACCCAAGATGCTGCATCCTTGAAACTAAATGCTGTTCCATAAAATCTGCTCAAAGTTGAGCATTGGATTTATCCGCACTTCGTTGACGCGGCTTGCGCCGCCCAACTG
>NZ_JBIUHC010000304.1:0-4476 GCF_044627735.1 Cupriavidus sp. CuC1
GGGAACAACATGCAACTGTGAAACTGAATCAAACCAATCTCGATTGACACGGGGAGTCATATCAGCTAGGAGCCACTAGAAGCGGAGCCCGTGGTTTTGACGGCGCGACGCAGTAACGAGCGCCCGCCCTCTCCCTCAACCCCTCTCCCGCAGGCGGGAGAGGGGAGCAAACCGGCGGGAGATTGAACCTCCCCCCGCAAAAAAAACCCGCGATCGCTCGCGGGCCTTTTCATTCCGGTACTAAAGCCAGGCCTCAGTCCGTCACAGCGCCCTTGCTGGCGGTCGAAGCCAGCTTGGCGAACTTCGCCAGCACGCCACGGGTGTAGCGCGGTGCCGGCTGCTTCCAGGCGGCGCGGCGCTTGGCCAGCTCTTCTTCGCTCACGTTGAGTTCCAGCAGCAGCTTGTGCGCGTCGATGGTGACCGAGTCGCCTTCCTGCACCAGCGCGATGTTGCCGCCCACATGCGCTTCGGGCGCGACGTGGCCGACCACCATGCCCCAGGTGCCGCCGGAGAAGCGGCCGTCGGTGATGAAGCCGACCGATTCGCCCAGGCCCTTGCCGATGATGGCAGAGGTGGGGGCGAGCATTTCAGGCATGCCGGGGCCGCCCTTGGGGCCCAGGTAGCGCAGCACCAGGATGTCGCCGGCATTGATCTTGTCGGCCAGGATGGCGTCCATGGCGCTTTGCTCGTCCTCGAACACGCGGGCCGGGCCGGTGATGACCGGGTTCTTCAGGCCGGTGATCTTGGCGACGGCGCCTTCCGGTGCCAGGTTGCCCTTCAGGATGGCCAGGTGGCCTTCCTTGTAGAGTGCCTTTTCGATCGGCATGATCACGTCCTGGTCGGCGCGCGGGGTGTCGGGCACGTTTTCCAGTTCCTCGGCCAGGGTGCGGCCGGTGATGGTCAGGCAGTCGCCATGCATCAGGCCTGCCTTGAGCAGGATCTTCATGACCTGGGGAATGCCGCCCGCGCGGTGCAGGTCGGTCGCCACGTACTGGCCCGACGGCTTCAGGTTGCAGATCACCGGCACCTTGCGGCGGATGCGCTCGAAGTCGTCGATGGACCATTCGACTTCGGCCGAGTGGGCGATCGCCAGGTAGTGCAGCACGGCGTTGGTGGAGCCGCCGGTGGCCATGATCAGCGCAACCGCGTTCTCGATGGACTTGCGCGTGATGATGTCGCGCGGCTTGATGTCCTTCTTGATGGCCTCGACCAGCACGCGTGCCGATTCGGCGGCGCTGTCGACCTTTTCCTGGTCCGGGTTGGCCATGGTCGACGAGTACAGCAGCGACATGCCCAGCGCCTCGAACGAGGAGCTCATGGTGTTGGCGGTGTACATGCCACCGCACGAGCCTGACGACGGGCAGGCGTTCTTCTCGACGCCTTCGAAGTCTTCCTGGCTCATGCGGCCAGCGGTGAATTCGCCCACGGCCTCGAACGACGACACGATGGTCAGGTCCTTGCCCTTCCAGTTGCCCGGCTTGATGGTGCCGCCGTACACATAGATGCCCGGCACGTTGGTGCGCGCCAGCGCGATCATGCCGCCCGGCATGTTCTTGTCGCAGCCGCCGATCACGACCACGCCGTCCATCCACTGGCCCTGGGCCGCGGTCTCGATGCAGTCGGCGATGACTTCGCGGGAGATCAGCGAGTACTTCATGCCTTCCGTGCCCATCGACATGCCGTCCGAGATGGTCGGGGTGCCGAAGATCTGCGGGTTGGCGTCGGAGGCCTTGATGGCGGCAACCGCGGCGTCGGCCAGGCGTTGCAGGCCGGAGTTGCACGGCGTGATGGTGGAGTGGCCGTTGGCGATGCCCACCATCGGCTTGTCGAAGTCTTCCTTCTTGTAGCCCAGCGCGTAGTACATCGAGCGGTTGGGGGAGCGCGCCACGCCTTGCGTGATGTGCTGCGAGCGTTTGTTGTATGCCATGGGAATCTCCGGGGGGAAGTGTGCCGGCCTGCGCGGGGCGCCTCAGGGGTTCCGAGGACCGGGCAGGCTCTTGCCATGTTGTGGACGAGAGCATGCCGCTTGCCTTTTATCGTGTCAAATATATTATTCAACCTCTATTGAGTCGAAAAACATATCAGGAGCGCCTGTGGACCTGCGCCAGTTGCGCTACTTCGTTACCGTGGCGGAGGAGTTACATTTTGGCCGCGCCGCGCAGCGTCTCACCATGACGCAGCCGCCGCTGTCCCAGCAGATCCAGGCGCTGGAGGAGGAGATCGGCGTGCAACTGTTCGCCCGCACGCGGCGCTCGGTGGCGCTCACTCCGGCTGGCCAGCAATGGTTGCCCGAGGTGCGCCGCGTGCTGGCCGACGCCGCAGCACTGCCGGGCCTGGCCCAGCGGCTGGCGCGCGGGGAGGCCGGCACGCTGTCGCTGGCCTTCGTCAGCACGGCCGACTACGGCATCCTGCCCGACCTGCTGCGCAGCTTCCGGGCGCGCCATCCCAATGTGCAGCTGCAACTGCGCGAGGCCACCAGCGATATCCAGCTGGAGGCCCTGATGGACGGCGGCATCGACGCCGGGCTGGTGATCCGCCCGCAACTGCCGGCCATGCCGCATGGCGTGGCCTACCTGCCGCTGGTGCGCGAGCCGCTGGTGCTGGCCGTGCCGGAAGGCTGGCGCCCGGGCGGCGCGAAGGCGGACGAGGAGGGCGTTTCGCTAAAGGATGCGGCGCACGAGCCGCTTATCATCTTCCCCCGGCGAAGCGCACCGGCGTTTTATGACATCATTACGGGCTGTTATGCGCGCGAAGGCCTCACGCCGGTGATCGCCCAGGAGGCCATCCAGATGCAGACCATCGTCAGCCTGGTGTCCGCGGGCATGGGCGTGGCGCTGGTACCGGCCTCGCTTTGCAACCTTCGCCGTACCGGTGTGTCCTACCTGCCGCTGCGCGACGCCGGGCCCGATATCGAGACCGGCCTGGTGTGGCGGGAGGCCGGTGCCGACAGCGTGAGCCCCGTGCTGAGATCGTTCATCGAGATCGCCGGCGCGCTGGCCGCTGCCATGACGCTGACGCAAAAGGCTGGCATAAAACTGGCCACGGCGCCGGGCGCGGCCGCTGCGGCAAGGCACCTGACGGACGCAGCCTGAATCCTGACCCTGATGCCGTACCGGACGCCAAGCTGGCGCGTGCAATTCTTCTTACAACCCTAACCACGGCAAACATGCTGATTCATCCCCAATTCGATCCGGTTGCGATTCATCTCGGCCCGCTCGCCATCCGCTGGTACGGGCTGATGTACCTCGCCGGGTTCATCATGTTCCTGTGGTTCGGGCGCCTGCGCATCCGCCAGCCGCACATCGCGGCCCAGGGCTGGACGGTCAAGGACCTGGACGACATGCTGTTCTTCGGCGTGCTGGGCGTGATCCTGGGCGGGCGGCTGGGCTATGTGTTGTTCTACAAGGCCGATTACTACCTGAGCCACCCGCTCGAGATCTTCAAGGTGTGGGAGGGCGGCATGGCCTTCCACGGCGGCTTCTTGGGCGTGATCGTGGCGATGTGGCTGTTCGGCAAGCTGCGCGGGCGGCACTGGATGGAGGTCACCGACTTCATCGCGCCGATGATCCCCTGCGGGCTGGCAGCCGGGCGCATCGGCAACTTCATCAACGGCGAGCTGTGGGGCCGGCCCACCGACCTGCCGTGGGGCATGATCTTCCCGCAGGCCGGCGACAACATTCCCCGCCATCCTTCCCAGCTCTATCAATTTGCCGGCGAAGGCGTGGCGCTGTTCATCATCCTGTGGCTGTTCGCCAGGAAGCCGCGCCCCATGGGCGCTGTCTCGGGCATGTTCCTGATCGGCTACGGCGGCTTCCGTTTCCTTGCCGAGTTCGCGCGCGAGCCGGATAACTTCCTGGGCCTGCTGGCGCTGAACTTCTCCATGGGCCAGTGGCTGAGCCTGCCGATGATCCTGGCCGGCATCGCCATGGTGGTCTGGGCATACCGTCACGGACAGACGGCGCAGGCACCGGTTCGTTAAAGCTGGCGCAGATGACGATGTTCACCGCCGCCATCTTCGATATGGATGGCCTGCTGATCGACTCCGAGCGCGCCATCATGCAAGCGTGGATCGGCGCCGCGCGCGCGCTCGGCATTGCGCTGGCGGCCAGCGATTATGTGCAGGTCATCGGCAAGGCCGCGCCGGAGTCCAACGCGCTGCTGGTTTCCCTGGTTGGCGATGAGCGTGCCTTTCGCCAGGTGCAGGCGATGGCGGGCGCAATTGCATGCGCCGGTCACGGGCCCGAGGTTTCCGCTGAAGCCCGGCGCCAAGGAACTGCTGATGGCGCTGCGCCATGCCGCCATTCCCTGCGCGGTGGCATCGTCGTCCCGCGTCGAGGAGTTGACATCCTCCCCTCCCTCGGCCTGCGGCCGCCGCCTTTCGGCGGAAAGGGAGGGGATTCTACGGCGCTACGCAGATGTTTTGCGTAGCCGCTTCGGTGGGTTCCTGCTTCATAGAGCGGCCTGACTGCGCCGGCT
>NZ_JBIUHC010000305.1:0-4453 GCF_044627735.1 Cupriavidus sp. CuC1
CGCCATGACCGGGCCCGCGTTGGGGCTGGACCACGCCGGCGCCTGCGCGCGCCAGCAGCGCAGCGCCTGGGCGGTGCGCCCGAGCAGCGCGTACGAGAGCGCAGTCAGGCGGGCGGGCGCCAGGTTGAGCACGTCGTCAAGCCGCGCAGCCGCCCAGCCGAAATACATGAGGCGCGGCGTGCGATAGCCCCACATCGCGTCCAGCGTGTTGGCAAGGCGATAGACGATCACGGCCGGCGCGCCGCCCACCAGGAACCAGAACAAGGCGCCGAAGATGGCGTCGTTGCCATTCTCCAGCGCCGATTCGCAGGCGGCGCGGGCCAGCGCTTCGGTATCCGCGTCGGTGGTGTCGCGCGAGACGATGCGTGCTGTCAACTGGCGCGCCTCGGCAAGATTGCCTTGCGCGAGCGCCGTGGCGATCGGCGCGATATGCTGGGCCAGGCTGCGCGCGCCCAGTGCCGCGTAGAGTGCCAGCGCTTGCAGCAGCCACGCCAGCACCGCGCTGAGCTGCGCGGCAGCGTGCACCAGCAAGGCGGCCAGCGCAGCCGGCACCAGCACCATCAGCGCCCAGGCGGCCAGGCCGGTGAGCCGCTGGCGCAGCGGCGCGCCGCCGTGGTTCAGGCGGCGTTCAAGTGCAGCCGCAAGGCGGCCGAAGCCAACCAGCGGATGCCAGCGGCGCGGCTCGCCCAGCCATTGGTCCAGCAACACGCCGGCCACGGCAGAGGCCACGCAGGCCTGCCAGCTGAATAGGGGAAACGGCCACCATGAAGACAGCGACGACAGCGAAGACATCACGCCGGGCCGGCGCCTTTCACGCTGACAGGGATGCCGGCCACCAGCAGGCGCACGCGATCCGCGGCGGCGGCCAGCTTCTGGTTCAGGCGGCCCAGCTCGTCGACATAAAAGCGGGTGATGGCGCCCATCGGCACCACGCCGAAGCCGATCTCGTTGGAGACCAGGATCACATGGCCGGGCAGGGTGGGCAGCGCGGACAGCAGCGCGTCGATTTCCTCGGTGAAGGCGGCCGGCGGCGTGACCAGGCCATGCTCGGGATAACTGCGCGCATCGAGGAACAGCAGGTTGTTGAGCCACAGCGTGACGCAGTCGACCAGGATGCAGCCATCGTGGGTGGCGTGGGCATATAGCGCATCCGCCAGATGCAGCGGCGCCTCGACCAGGCCCCACTCGGCCGGGCGCCGGGCGCGGTGCAGCGCGATGCGCACCTCCATCTCTTCGTCGGCGCTGTCCTGGTCGTGGCGCGCGGTTGCGATATAGGTAACAGGGCCGCCGGTGGCAGCGGCATGGTCGGTGGCCATCTGCTCGGCAAAGTGGCTCTTGCCGGAGCGCGCGCCGCCCAGCACCAGCGTGAGCTGGCGCGCGCGGCCGGGGATGGCAGCGGCGTGCGGCACGGCTGCGGCCTGGGGCGAGCGTTCGCTGGCCGGCGCATGGCTGGCTGCGCTGGCGGGCTCGGTGGCGGTGGCGGAGGCGTTGGCCGGGGTCATCCGGCTATTGTAGCGGGCGCATCCATGGATCGCACGCCCGCAATGGCCAGCGCGCAGGCTGTGCCGCGGGGCGCCGATGCGATAATCCCACGATGCAAAAAAATCTTTCTGAAGCCGTTGGCGCGGCACTGCCGGGTGGCTTGCGCGGTACCTTGATGGTGCAGGGCACCACCTCCGACGCGGGCAAGAGCACCCTGGTAGCCGGCCTGTGCCGGGTGCTGGCGCGCGCTGGCGTACGCGTGGTCCCGTTCAAGCCGCAGAACATGGCGCTCAATAGTGCGGTCACCGCCGACGGCGGCGAGATCGGGCGCGCCCAGGCCCTGCAGGCTGCTGCCGCCGGGCTGGCGCCGCACACCGATATGAATCCGGTGCTGCTCAAGCCCAGCAGCGATACCGGCGCGCAAATCATCATCCACGGCCAGGCGCGGCTGGACCTGGATGCGCGTGCCTATCACGCCTACAAGCCGGTGGCGATGCAGGCCGTGCTGGCCTCGCACCAACGCCTGTCGAGCGCCTACGAGGTGGTGATGGTGGAAGGCGCCGGCAGTCCGGCGGAAATCAACCTGCGCGACCGCGACATCGCCAATATGGGCTTTGCCGAAGCGGTGGACTGCCCGGTGGTGCTGGTGGCCGACATCGATCGCGGTGGCGTGTTCGCTCACCTGGTGGGCACGCTGGACTGCCTGTCGGAGTCGGAGCGCGCGCGCATCAAGGGCTTCATCATCAACCGCTTCCGCGGCGATATCGCGCTGCTGCAGCCCGGGCTGGACTGGCTGGAGGCGCGCACCGGCAAGCCCGTGCTGGGCGTGCTGCCGTACCTGCACGGCCTGCACCTGGATGCCGAGGACGCCATCATCGGCGCGCAGGCGGCCAAGCGCGGCGAATTGCTGCGGGTGATCGTGCCGGTGCTGCCGCGCATTTCCAATCACACGGATTTCGATGCGCTGCGCGCGCATCCGCAGGTGGACCTGCGCTTTATCGGCCCCGGCGCGCCGATCCCGCCGGCGGACCTGATCGTGCTGCCGGGCAGCAAGAGCGTGCGCGCCGACCTGGCTTTCCTGCGTGCCAATGGCTGGGAGCCGGCCCTGCTGCGCCACCTGCGCTATGGCGGCAAGGTCATCGGCATTTGCGGCGGCATGCAGATGCTGGGGCGGCGGGTGGACGACCCGGCCGGCAACGAGGGCACGCCCGGCAGCAGCGAGGGCTTTGGCCTGCTGGACTACGACACCGTGCTGGCGCCGCACAAGCAGCTGCGCGTGGTGAGCGGCCGGCTGGCGCTGGACGATGCCGCCGTGCAAGGCTACGAAATCCATATGGGCGTGACCACCGGCCTCGCGCTGGCGCGCCCGGCGCTATGGCTGCAAGGCGAGCGCCCGGACGGCGCGCAATCGGAGGACGGGCAGGTGCTGGCCTCGTACGTGCACGGCCTGTTCGACCAGCCCGAGGCTTGCGGCGCACTGCTGCGCTGGGCCGGGCTGGCGCGGGCCGAAGGCGTCGACCTGGCCGCGCTGCGCGAGGCCTCGCTCGAGCGCCTGGCCGACACGCTCGTCGCGCACCTGGACATGGATGCCTTGCTGGCGCCGCTGCAGGCGTCATGGCAGGCGTCATAGCCGCCCCGGCCGCCGGCACGCGGCAACTGCTAAACTCGCAGGCGGGCCCGCTCCGCCAGGGCCCGGTCGCGACAAATCGCAGGGCCATGGCGGAACCCGGAGCGGCGCGCCCGCCGGCAGCGCCGCCATGGAAAGCCATTGCGGAGACAACCATGCCCGTAGTCGTGATCGCCAATCCCAAAGGCGGCGTAGGCAAGACCACGCTGGCCACCAACCTGGCGGGCTACTTCGCCAGCACCGGCCACGCCGTGATGCTGGGCGACACGGACCGGCAGCAGTCCTCGCGGGCCTGGCTGGGTTTGCGCCCGGCCTCGGCGCCGGCCATCCGCACCTGGGACATCAGCGCCGACCAGATCGCGCGCCCGCCCAAAGGCACCACCCACGTGGTGCTGGACACCCCGGCCGGCCTGCACGGCTGGCGCTTCAACGATGTGATGAAACTGGCCCACCGCGTAGTGGTGCCGCTGCAACCGTCCTTGTTCGATATCCTCGCCACCCAGGATTTCCTCACCCGGCTCGCCGACGACAAGCGCGTGCGCCATGGCGAGGTGGAGGTGGGCGTGATCGGCATGCGGGTCGACCTGCGCACTCGCGCGGCCGAGCAGTTGCAGCGCTTTGTCGCGGGGCTGGGGCTGCCGGTGCTGGGCTTCCTGCGCGATACCCAGAACTACGTGCAGCTTGCCGCGCACGGCCTGACGCTGTGGGATGTGGCGCCGTCACGCGTGGCGCGGGACTGGGAGCAGTGGCAGCCGATCATCGGCTGGCTGGAGCAGCCGGCGCTGGCTAGGCGTCCAGCCGCCTGAGCAGGGCTCTAACAGATGATCGGAGCCTAATCAAACCTAAGCAAGTCTGTGCAGAATGGAAAGATTTGTGAGCATAGGCGAAGCGGCTGGAGCACTGGGTGTGTCAGTGGCGACGTTGCGTCGCTGGGAGGCCAACGGGAAACTGATTGCTGCGTATACGGCAGGCGGCCATCGACGCTATGATCTGGCGAAGCTACGTCCCTGTGCCCGATTCTATGGAGCGAAGCACCGTGGCATATGCTCGTGTATCGAGCCACGATCAGAGGGACGACCTTGAGCGCCAGAAGCAGGTGCTAGAGTTATATTGCGCTCAGCAGGCTTGAAAGTTCGAGGTTGTCGCGGACCTGGGCTCCGGCATGAACTATCAGAACAAGGGGCTCAAGCGTTTGCTCAGCGCGGTGATCGGAGGCCAAGCCGGCCGGCGTGTCATCACGCACAAGGACCGGTTGTTGCGGTTCGGTGCCGAATTGGTGTTTGCGATTTGCGAGGCGAAGCAAGTGGAGGTCATTATTCTCAATCAGGGCCAGGACACGACCTT
>NZ_JBIUHC010000306.1:0-4414 GCF_044627735.1 Cupriavidus sp. CuC1
GACCCTGGAAGCCGCGCCAGTGCTAGGGGCGACGGTCAGAAATGCCGAAAATCGGGCTCAAACTGTCGAACTCGGGTACCCACTCTGTGAGTGATACATCCCTAACAATTCCGGACACCTCATCCCCCTCCTTTCCAATAGTTGGCATTGGCGCATCCGCAGGGGGCCTTGAGGCGATTTCCGAACTCCTCGTGGCGATGTCCGCTGCGGGCGGCGCGGCGTTTCTGGTGGTGCAGCATCTCGATCCCTCCCGGCATAGTCTTTTGCCCGAGATCCTCTCCTCGCACACGGATATGGTGGTCCTGGAGGGGAGCGAGGGGATGTCGATCGACGCGGGCCACGTGTACGTCATTCCGCCGAACGCCCGCATGCTGGTGGACCAACGACGCATTCGCCTCCTGCCGCGAGAAGCCGCGCTGGGTCCGCCTATGCCCGTAGATGACTTGTTTGATTCGCTGGCCACAGACCAGGGGGCGCACGCCATCGGCGTAGTCCTGTCAGGCAGCGGATCGGATGGCGCACTTGGCCTGCGTGCGATCCAGCGCGAGGGTGGCATCACATTCGCGCAGGATGAGCAATCCGCAAGATTCGCAAGCATGCCGAATGCGGCCATTGGCACCGGTTGTGTCGATTTCGTCATGTCCCCACGGGAGATCGCGGAAGAGATCAAGCGAATCGCGGATAAGCCGCACGTCTCGTCGGGGAGCGATCTTGACGACAGCCGGCCGGAGCATCCTGCCGGCCGTGGGTTGCGACACGTGTTCCGGCTGCTTTACAACGCTTGCGGCATCGACTTCACCCACTACAAGCGCGGCACGGTGGAGCGCAGGCTGTCGCGACGAATGGCGCTGCGGCAGATTTCATCGCTGGCGGACTACAGTCAGGTACTGGAATCCGATCCGGCCGAGTCACTAGCACTCGGACGGGATCTCCTGATCCGCGTGACCGAGTTCTTCCGCGATCCTGACGCATTCGAGGCACTGGTCCAGACCGTGTTCCCGCGTATCCTGGGTGAGCGAAACGCAAACGTACCCATACGGATATGGGTCCCGGGCTGCGCAAGCGGCGAGGAGGTGTATTCCGTCGCCATGTGTCTTGTTGAGTATCTGGGAGAGCGCGTCGCCAGCACCCCCATTCAGATCTTCGGGACCGACGTGAGCCTGGACGCCCTGGAGACCGCGCGGGCGGGACGCTATATCGAGAACATCGCTCGCAACGTCAGCGCCGAGCGCCTGAAGCGCTTTTTTGTGCGCGACGGCGATCACTACCGGATCGACAAGTCACTGCGCGATCTCTGCACCTTCGCGCGCCATAACATTGCCGCCGATCCGCCGTTCTCCCGCATGGATCTGGTGAGTTGCCGCAACCTGCTGATTTACCTTGACCCGGTCCTGCAGCGCAATGTGATTCCGGTATTTCACTATGCGCTGCGCGCCGAAGGCGTGCTGATGCTAGGCCCATCGGAGACGGTAGGCGCGTTCTCCGAGTATTTTGGTGTCCTGGAGAACAAGCGCGCCAGGCTGTATATCAGGAAGCCGCGCCCGGATCGCCTGCGCAGCGGCGTATCTAGCGGGGTCTCCACGCCGGAGTCGTCCGAGGGCGTGGCGCAGATGACAGCCGACAAGCGGGAACCCACAAGCGGGGCGCGGCTGCGCCAGGAGGCAGACCGCAAGGCGCTGGCGCGCTACGCGCCCCCGTCCGTCCTGTGCGACGAGGACCTGAATATCGTCGAGTATCGCGGGGACACGAGCGCGTGGCTCGTCAATCCCGACGGGCCGCCGAGCAGCAATCTCCAGCGGCTCGCCAAGCCTGAAGTGTTCCTGGCGGTGACTGAAGCGGTCAAGCAGGTCCTTCAGGAAGGGGTAGCAGTTCGAAAGTCGGGTTTGGACGCAGCCGGGGGCACGGCATCGGAGACCAGCCTGGAAGTGCATCCCGTGCAAATCGCCGGTACTGACGGAAAATGGTTTCTGGTTTTCTTCGGAGATGTGCAGTCGCGATCTGCCCTCATGCCTGCTGCCGCGCCCGGACCGTTCAAGGCCTGGATGCTAGAGGCCTTGCAAAAGGGCATTGGCCAGAAGGCTGTGCATTCCCCTGGTGACAAAGACGGGCAGATCGCGCGGCTCACCGCAGAGCTTAATGCCACTCGGGAGCGGCTTCGGGCGACACTCGAGGAGCATGAAAGCGCGCGGGAGGAGCTGAAGTCGAGCGAGGAGGAGCTGCTATCCAGCAATGAGGAGTTTCGCAGCACGAACGAAGAGCTGGGGACTGCGAAGGAGGAGCTCCAGTCCATCAACGAAGAGCTTTCCACCACCAACGACGAATTGCGCTACCGCGTGCGCGAACTCAAGGCACTGCATGAAGAGATGACCCGGGCGCGGGACTATGCCGAGGCCATCATCGAGACCATTGCAGATCCGGTTGTGGTGCTGGACGCCGAACTGCGCATCGTGCGGGCGAACTCCGCCTTGTACCAGACCTTTTCAACCACGGCCGAGACGACGGTCGGCATGCGGTTCTACGCGATTGGCGATGGGCAATGGGATATCCCCGCCTTGCGCGAATTGCTCGAGGACATTCTTCCGCAGCGGCGCGTCGTTCGCGACTATCAGATCACGCATTTGTTTCCGCGCGTCGGGGTGCGCACGATGCGCGTGAACGCGCTGCGCATTGCCTGGCCGGCGCAGGCGCTCATTCTGCTCACCATTCAGGACGTCACGCAACAGCGCGACGATATGGCACGGCTTGAGGATGCCGATCGGCAGAAGGATGAATTTCTCGCCATGCTGGCCCACGAACTGCGCAATCCCCTGGCGGCGATTCGCAATGGTTTCCAGATCTGGAAAAGCGGCGTCGCCGATGAGGCGACCATCAAATCGGCACAAGCGGCAGTCCACCGGCAACTTGAGCACGAAATCGGGCTCGTGGACGATCTGCTGGATGTTTCGCGAATCACTCGCGGCATCATTTCACTCAGGTCCCGGCTTGTCGATCTCGGGGTCGCCGTGCGGCACGCCGCTGAGTCGCTGCGCGCAAATGCCGCGGCGCGCCAGCATCGGCTGACGCTCTCGATACCGGACGAACCGCTGGTCGTGAACGGCGACGTCATGCGGCTTGAGCAGATCGTGAATAACCTGCTGGGCAATGCGATCAAGTACACACCTGCGCAGGGTGAGGTTCAACTTGTTCTGGAGCGGCAAGGCGAAGAGGCTGTGCTGACCGTCATCGATAGCGGCATCGGTATGGAGGCCGCGTTCATTCCCAACATTTTCCGGATCTTCGTGCAGGCGGAGCCATCGCTTGACCGGCGCTCCGCTGGTCTCGGGCTTGGCCTGGCGCTGGTCAAGCGCCTGGTCGAGTTGCACCAGGGCTCCGTGCGGGCTTCGAGCGAAGGCCGGGGCCGGGGCAGCAAGTTCGTTGTGCGGCTTCCGGTGCTGCCCCAGGGAACGCCGGCAGATCCACCATCGGAAGGCGATCGAGGCGATACGGTCGAGGTGCCATCCCAACGCATCCTGGTGGTCGACGACAACGCAGACGGGGCGCAAAGCAGCGCGGCGCTGCTCAGCCTTTATGGGCACGAGGTACAAGTCGCGGAAGACGGAGAGACGGCACTAAGCTACTTGCGAAGTTTTCGGCCCGACGTGGTACTGCTCGATATCGGGTTGCCTGGTATGGATGGCTACGAGGTTGCGCATCGGATCCGCTCGATGCCGGAACACCGGCATGTGCTATTGGTCGCCCTCAGCGGATATGGACAGGCGGAGCACCGGCATCGGTCACGCGACGCGGGTTTCGACCACTATCTTGTCAAGCCCGCGGATCTCCGCGAATTGAACACGTTTATCGCTTCGTGGCGCCACAGCCGCGAAGAAGGAAGCGCTCCCTCGCAGAGTTCTCCGCCGGTCTCCTAGTGTTTTGATGGTTGATGGGCTGGACGTGTTTTGGCGCTTCTAGCTGCTGTCGCGGCTGTACGGGGTTGGCCGTTTTAGAACGTGTGAGATGTCACTTTTCTTTACTCGTAAAGAAAAGTAACCAAAAGAAAGCGATCCTTGCAGGAGGCTGGCGTGGCGTCATTGGGGACTCCAATGATTTCGTCGTACGGCCCTGGGTTCTAACTGACTCGTGCCGTTACCAGTTTAGACCACCACGACGCTGCCAATGCCCGGGGATTCGTGGTGGCCCCCACCGGTAGCCACCACCACTTGTTTCATGCCGCCTGTCGCTCGCGGCGCGGGCGGCCACGAAGTGGCAAGCGTCCCGTTTCCGTCGTGGGCGCGGTGGCACCGAAAAAAATGGTTCGTCAGAAAAATGTGTGGGTTGACGAAGGCTCGGGAAGGCTTCCAAGTGCATGATATAGCGCGATTTCCGTCGCCCTGAAGGTTCGGAATCCGTACGATTTTCTCATGGTGACTTTGGC
>NZ_JBIUHC010000307.1:0-4259 GCF_044627735.1 Cupriavidus sp. CuC1
GTGTGCGGGAGAACTGCACGCACGGTTTGAGCGGCGGACGGAGGCCAGCGCGCAAGCGCGCCTCCTCCGACCCGACATTGCTGGCCATCGGTGTCGAAGTACTGGATCTTCCACTTCTTGCACAGGCGGCGCACGGCGTTCTTCAGCACCACTTCGTAGGGCTGCCAGTCGCCGAGCACCTCGTCGAAACGGTAGGCGCTGAAGTCGGCGATGAACTGCTCCATCTGCTCGGCAGGGATGCGGTCGGCGAAAAGTTCGCGCGTCATTTCGCCCATTCGGAAACGTGTAAGCGTGCCGTAGCAGTCGAAGGAAACGTACTTGGGACGGAAGGTCATGGTTACTGATCCTCAGGGTTTACCGGTCGTCGACCGGGGTGGAGTCGCGCCTTGTCCGGCGCAGGCGACAGAATTATTACGAAGGAATTAAAGCATGCGGCCGAACAGTATTTATATGGAAATGAGGGCGCGGGACGTGGCGAAACTGCGGTTTGTCATGGGTCTCGCGGCATGTCATGCGGTCGGCACCGCGGGAGTGCGCAGGCGAGTCATGACGCACCGCTAACGCGCCGCAGCAAAATCGATCAGCACGCTTTTGAAGCGCAGATTCGCCTCTACGGCCTGGCGCCCCAGATCCTTGCCGATGCCCGACTGGTGGTAGCCACCGGTGGGAATCACAAAATCCGAACTGCGCCCGTAGCGGTTGATCCATACCGTTCCGGCGGAAATGCCGCGCATGGCGCGCAGCGCTTTTCCGATATCGGCCGTGTGTACGCCGGCGGCCAGGCCGTAGCGTTCGTGCGAAGCCAGCGCCAGGCCCTCTTCTTCGTCGTCGAAGGTTTGCACCGTGAGTACCGGACCGAAGATTTCCTCCTGCACGGCTGGATTGTCCGCGCACACGCCCTCGATCAGCGTGGGCTGGACAAATGCGCCGCCCGGGCCGCCGTCGAACAGGCCGCCGCCGCTGCGCACCCGCACGCCCGGGCCACGCGCGCGCTCGACGATGTCGAGGATGCGCGCGGCCTGCGGTGCCGAAATGATGGGTGGCAGGGTCGCCGCGTCATCCCAGGTCGCACCGGGCCGCTGCGCGGCAAAGCTTGCCGCGACGCGCTCGACCAGCGCCTCGGCGATGCCGCGCTGCACAATCAGGCGCGAGCCCGCCACGCATACCTGGCCCGCATTGCCGGTGATGGCGCCGGCAATGATGCCGGCCAACCGGTCGAGGTCCGGCGCATCGTCGAATACCAATTGCGGGCTCTTGCCGCCCAGCTCCAGCGTGACCGGCTTGGGGCCCTGCAAGGCGCAAGTGGCCATGATCGCGGCGCCCGTCTGCGTCGATCCGGTAAAGGTCATTTTCGAAATCAGCGGGTGGCGCGTGAGCGCATCGCCCGTGGTCCGCCCGTCGCCCTGCACCACGTTGAACAAGCCCGGCGGCACGCCCGCCTCGATCGCCAGCTGGGCCAGGCGCACGGCGGAGAACGGCGTCAGTTCGGAAGGCTTGAGCACCACCGCGTTGCCGGCGGCGAGCGCCGCGCCCACCTTCCACGACACCATCACCAGCGGGAAATTCCACGGGGTGATCGCTCCCACCACGCCATACGGCTCGGCCACCACCATGCCCAGGTGATCGTGCTGCGTGGCCGCCACCTCTCCGCCGAGCTTGTCGGCATATTCGGCGAAGAATCGCAAGCCTTCGGCGGTGAAAGGCACATCCCAGGCTGAGGCGGCGCGCACCGGCCGCGTGGAGCACACGGCTTCGAGCGGCGCCAGACACTGCACGTCCGCTTCGATCAGGTCGGCCCAGTTGCGCAGCACCCGCGCCCGCTCACGCGGGGCACGGCGCGCCCAGTCGCTCCTGCGCCACGCCTTCCACGCGTCCTGCACTGCAGCATCCACGGCGGCGGCGTCAGCCAGCGGCAGCTCGGCATGCACCTGGTTATCGGAGGGGCGCCGCACGGGGATGCGGCCGGCATCAGGCACGAGCCGTCCGCCAATGAAATGGCCCGAGGGAACGGAGACACTCTGGGGGTCGAATATTTGCACGGAAGGAGGGGCGCCGCGTCTCGGCACCGATAGTCAATTCATCCCCCATGCTAGACAAGAAGGCTCAGCATTTGTCTCCGTTACGGGCCGCGCTACCGCAGCGAATTGCGAAACTGCCATCCCGGGCGGACGAATCTTGCATCC
Organism: Cupriavidus sp. CuC1; assembly: GCF_044627735.1. Taxonomy (NCBI): domain Bacteria; kingdom Pseudomonadati; phylum Pseudomonadota; class Betaproteobacteria; order Burkholderiales; family Burkholderiaceae; genus Cupriavidus; species Cupriavidus sp. CuC1. The sequence goes on from NZ_JBIUHC010000307.1 coordinate 2,184, forward strand.
TCCGGATAAACCCGAGGGCGTTCTGGCTCCGCTCGACGATGTCGCCCAGAATTAGTCCGATCACCACGATGACATCGCCATGGGCTGCGGCAGTGGCCTCGGCCAATGGCTGGAGAGCCTTGGCCTGCCGCGCGAGGCTGCCGGATGCCTCCTACCAAACATTCTGCTGCCGCGGCCCGCATAACAGCAGCGTGCTTCGTTCAGTCCCCTGAATGCAGCACCACGCCTGTGCTACCCGCCCTAAGCTTGAGGCAAAGGCCAGCCAGTTGTGAAGTCCGCAAAGCCCACGCTGTCAGTCCGGTCAGACCATTGTTTCCAAACCAACGCCGAGCCGCCGCCCCATGCCCGACAACACTCCCCCGCGCCTGCGCGCTTGTTCCACGCTTGCCGAGGCCGGCATGGAGGTGCTGACCCGACCGACCGCGCACCACTGGCCCGTGACACAAGACCTGCAGGAATCGCTCGTGCGCCACGCGCCAGGAGCCGCCACATGAGCGCGCCGTCAGCATTACCCCGCATCGTCGTGGTCGGCACCGGCCCCGCCAGCGTACGCGCGGCCCAGGCACCGGTGCATGCCACCACGGACTTCCAAGCGCTGCAGAACGCCTTTGAGAGGGCACGGGTGGAGGATATCCAGTACTTCGTCTTCGACCTTCCCTCCTTTCGGGGCCACGACCTGCGGCAGGTTCCTCTGGCGGTGCGCAGAGCTCTGCTAAACATAGCGACATAAATATTGCAGCATGTATGATTGCGTGGTTACTCTTTTGGGGATGCAGCCATGCGTAAGCTCGAGATTGCAGACGCGCAGATCATGCAGTTGGCGATTCGACAGGAGATCGAGCGAAGCGAGGAATCGCGGTATGACCACCGCCTTCACGGGGTTCTGCTGGTGAGCAGCGGTTACTCGTGCACCGAAGTGGGCCAGTTGTTCGGTCAGGCGGCCACGACAGTTCAGCGATGGGTCCGACGTTTCGAGCGTGGCGGTTTCGAGGGCTTGCGGGAAGGTGAACGGCCTGGACGTCCGCGTGCGTTGGATGAGTCGCAATGGGCTCGCATTGAGGCGGATCTGCGTAAGACACCACGCGACTTCGGATTTGAAGCAGGCCTGTGGGATGGGCCCGTTCTGTCGGAGCACTTGCGTCAGCGCTATGGCATCAAGCTGGGCGTGCGTCAGTGCCAGCGGCTGTTTCGCCAGATGGGCTTTCGGCTGCGCAAGCCGCGCCCGCAGGTCGCTCAGTCTGATCCCGTTCGCGTTGCGGCGGTAAAAAAAACTGCGGCGACTGGCAAAGCGCGACGACATTGAGCTATGGAGCCTGGACGAATGCCATTTCCAGCAACACGGATCGCGCTGTCGCATGTGGGTGGCCCCGGAGCTCCGCGACCCGGTGTTGATGCATGCGCCGACGCGCAAGTCGGTGGCGTGCTTTGGCGCCGTCAGCTTGAGCACAGGCCGCTTCGTCTGGCAGGCATGCCCTGTCTTCAACGCAGAAACGTTTGCGTCCTTTCTGCGCCAGCTACTGCGCCATCGACGTCGCGGCAAGCGCATCGTCGTCGTGCTGGACAACGCCAGGTACCACCATGCCATCCTGCTCAGGCCGCTACTGCGCAAGTACAGGCGGCACCTGACGCTGTTGTTCCTCCCGCCATACAGTCCGCAATTGGCGCCTATCGAACGCGTCTGGAAGCTGACACGACGTCTGGTGCTACATAACCGGTACTTCGCCACACTCGCTGAAGTCCTCTCGGCGGTCGACGCCTGCTTCCAGTACTGGAAGAGACCAAACGAAGTGCTGCGAAGACTATGCTGCATTACTTAAGACGCTGTGTTTAGAAAAGGTGCTGGCCATATCAGAGGCCTCGCGCATCAGGTACAGCGAGGCCTTCGAGGGTTCTCCAGACGACCTTCTTGCCGCTGCCTGCCGGATGGGCCTGGAGGGGCTGATTGGGAAACGCGTCGACGCGCCCTACGTCTCGGCCCGGGTGCCAAGTTGGATCAAGCTTACTCATAGGTCAGAAATATAGCGGACAGACGGATGCCTGAAGAACGAGCGCACGAGCTTCGGATTGCGTCTAATT
>NZ_JBIUHC010000308.1:0-4097 GCF_044627735.1 Cupriavidus sp. CuC1
CCCCCCAATGAGCCGATTCCTCAATCAGGAAAAGGGCTTCGCGACGCCGCAGCCGCGGCGTCACCATGGAACTTCGGCTTAGCCGCGCGAGCCACCACTTTGTCAACGGGATGCTGTGGCGGGCGTTTCGCAAGCAGACCAATGCGGCGCGCGCGGCGGTATGCGGGCTGCCGCCCCGGCGGGCGCTCTGGACCCGGCATCCGATGCTTTATGGAGTCTCGCCGAGCCTGTTGCCCAAGCCGGCAGACTGGCCGGCCAATGCGCGGGTTTGCGGGCAATGGATCGCGCCGTCACCGGACTGGAGCGTGCCGCAGCCGCTTGCCGATTTCCTCGCGGCAGGCGAGCCGCCGATGTATTTCGGCTTCGGGAGCATGGCGGGGTTCGATCGGCGGAAGATGCTGGACGCGGTGGTCACGGCGGCCGCGGGACGGCGGGCGCTGTTTTATCCTGGGTGGAGCGGGATGGACACCGCCGGACTTCCCGCGAATGTGCATGTGGTTGGCGACACGCCGCATGACTGGCTGTTTCCCAGGACGTCGCTCGTTGTCCATCACGGCGGCTCCGGCACGACCCATTGCGCCGCGCGGGCGGGGGTGCCATCGGTGGTGGTGCCGTTCGTGGGTGACCAGTTCTTCTGGGCGGACCGGCTCAGGCTGGCCGGCGTTGCCGCCGCCGCCGTGAACGGAAAGCACCTGCAAGCCTCGGCACTCGCACGCGCCATCGCGTTCGCCCAGGGCGCCGAGGCACGGTCCCGCGCCCGCGAGCTCGGTGCCCGCATGGCGGGCGAAAACGGCCTGGCCGATGCGGTCTCGGCCATCGAGGCCATGATGCGGGATGGCCCATGATGTTACTGGTGTGCGCACGCTGCCAGGTATCGGGGTTTTTCCGTGTTCGCTAATTTCCGGATCGCTGGCGGGCACGACTAGAATGGATTGTCCGGAACGCGGCGCGCTTCGCGCCGAAGTGCCCGCCACGCCCCACACCGCTCACGTCGTTCACACCCGAGGAGCCGCCCATGTCCCTGCCTCATCTAGCTTCCGGCCAGGTTGCCAGCGTGCTGCCGCTAGGCGAGCGTCTCGCGAAGACACCCACTACCGCCTTCTTCAAGGAAAGCCGCCTGGAGGTCATGCGCCTGGTGCTGACCGCCGGCAAGCATTTGCCAGCCCATGCGGTAGCCGGGCCAATCACGGTGCAGTGCCTGGAAGGGGAGGTCGATATCGGCGTGGAAGGCGCGCACCGGCTGCTGCGGCAAGGCGACCTGATCTATCTGGAATCCAACGTCATGCACGATGTGACGGCGATCAGCAACGCATCATTGCTGGTGACGCTGGTGCTGCTGTAGCAGGCGTCACCAGGAAACGCTCAATGCTTTGCCGGGCGCGCGTGCAATAGCCAGAGGACTTCAAAAGCCTCCGGCGTCATCGGCGCGCCGTCGAACTCCGGATCGGCGTTGATCTCGGCAAGGCCTGGCACCGGCACCAGCCCGAGATTGGTGCTTCCCGTTGCCGCATCGGCGCTGGCGAAGCCTACGGTTCCGTCCCGGAAGAATTCCAGCTTCCTGGTCTCGAAGCGCGCGCCGTCAAGCTCCGACACAAGGCGAACCGGCTCCGAGGCAAGCTCGTGCCGCCAGATGACGTCGATGTATTCCATTGGGATCTCCCCTCAAGCCGCGTGTCGCCAAACAAAAACCTAGTCCTTGGATAGCTCGCAAAACCGCAGGCGGTTGCCAAACGGATCCGCGACTTGCAACTGCCGCCCCCAGCCCACCGCGTCGATGCCTGGCTTTGCGTAGGGATACTGCCTGGCATCCAGTTCGCGATGCAGGGCATCGATGTCTTCCACGGGGACGAACACCGTCGAACCCGGCGTGGCGTCTCCATGGTGCTCGCTCAGGTGCAGCGTCAGGCCGGATCGCCTCACCTGGGCATATAGCGGAAATCCCTCCTCGAAACGATGCTCCCAATCGAGGGTGAAGCCAAGATAGTCCAGATAGAATTCCTTGGCCTTCTCGACCGAGAAGATCCGGATGATGGGGATGGCGGGGGAGAGGTTCATCAGTGTGTTCTGCTCGTGCCTTACGCCTCGACCAGGTTGGGAATCTCCACGGCCGGATTCACGTCGGCGGCATAGTCCACGCCGTCGATGCCAAATCCGAACAGGCGCAGGAACTCTGACTTGTAGCCCACAAAATCGGTGAGCGCGTAGATATTGTCGTCGGTGACCTGGTCCCACAACTGCGTCACGCGGGCCTGGACGTCCGGGCTCAGTTCCTTCTCATCCGTGCGCAGCCGGCCTTGCGCATCCTGGCGCGGCGACTGGCTGTACAGGCAGTCCTTGTAGAGCGAGTAGACCTGCTCGATGCAGCCTTCGTGGGTGCCGGTTTCCTTCATCACCTTGAACAGCAGCGACAGGTACAGGGGCATCACCGGGATGGCGGAGCTGGCCTGGGTCACCACGGCCTTGAGCACCGCGACGCGTGCGTCGCCGCCGGTGGCCGCCAGCTTGCCGCGCAGGTCCAGCACCTTCTGGTCCAGGTCTTTCTTGGCGGCGCCGATGGAGCCGTTCCAGTAGATATCGTGGGTGACCTTTTCGCCCAGGTAGGTGAACGCGGTGGTCTTTGCGTTGTCGGCGAGCACGCCGGCGGCGAGCAGGGCGTCGATCCACATTTGCCAGTCTTCACCGCCCATCACCGCCACGGTGTGATCGATCTCTTCCTGCGTTGCCGGCTGCAGGCTGATTTCCTTGATCACCTCCTTGTCGGTGTCGAGGCCGCGCTGCCGGATTTCCTTGCCGATGGGCTTGAGCGTGGAATTGAAGATCTCGCCCGTCTTCGGATGCTTTCGCCGCGGCGCAGCAAGGCTGTAGACAACCAGGTCGACCTGGCCGAGATCGCGCTTGATGAGGTCGATGGTTTGCTGCTTGATCTCGTCGGAGAAGCCGTCGCCATTGATGCTCATGGCATAGTGGCCTTCGGCCGCTGCCGCCTTGTGAAACGCGGCGGTGTTGTACCAGCCCGCGGTGCCGGGCTTGCTTTCGGTGCCGGCGCGTTCGAAGAAGACGCCGAGCGTGTCCGCGCCGCACCCGAACGTTGCCGTGATGCGCGCGGCGAGGCCATAGCCGGTGGAGGCGCCGATGACCAGGACCTTCTTGGGTCCGTTGGCAACCGGGCCGTTCGCCTTCACGTAGGCGATCTGCTGGTTGACGTTGGCTTCGCAGCCGGCGGGATGGGCGGTGACACACATAAAGCCGCGCACGCGGGGTCCGATGATCATTGTGGGTTCCTTGCAATTTTGGTGGATTGTAATGGAACCCCGGCCTCGGGCATGCGCCAGCTGGTATTGCAGCCCGTATTAGTCGTCCCGCGTCAGCACTTCCAGCAACTCGATCTCGAAGACCAGGTTCGAGTTCGGCTTGATATGGGCGCCGACCTGTCGCTCGCCATAGGCAAGGTGGGCGGGGACATGGAGCTTGCGCTTGCCGCCGACTTTCATGCCCATCAGCCCCAGGTCCCAGCCTTTGATCACGCGCCCGGTGCCGATCACGCACTGGAAGGGCTTGCCGCGATCATAGGAAGAGTCGAACCTGGTGCCGTCCTCCAGATAGCCGCTGTACTGGGTGGTGATCAAGGCGCCTTTGACCACCGCCTTGCCGTCGCCGAGTTGAATGTCTTCAACCTGTAGTTCGTTGCTCATCCGCCGCTCTGTCTTGTGGATTCATTTGCCGAGGAAGCAGAGTTTACATCCCCCGAGGCTATGTCACCAGAAGGGGCGCGCACGGATTCTTGCATCCGGGCCAGCTATCGTTGCTCAGGAGGAATCCCGCGAATGGCGGCCGAAAACTGCGCATGCGTGGCCGGATCCACCGGCCGGTGCTTGGTCCTGGTGCTGGCCGGATCCTTGCCGAGGTAGTTGTTGCCCTTCCAGTTGCGCGACGGCCGGATTGGCCTTGGCATGAAGCCACCTCCACAATTTGGGCAGACATTGCCCAGGACATCGTCCACGCATGACGCGCAGAATGTGCATTCATCAGTTCGCGCGGGAAACATCGGCCTTCCGGCCGGTGAGGGATAGCGCGCGACGCGAAGCGTCGCCCCTGTG
>NZ_JBIUHC010000309.1:0-4000 GCF_044627735.1 Cupriavidus sp. CuC1
TTTTCTTTACGAGTAAAGAAAAGTGACATCTCACACGTTCTAAAACGGCCAACACCGTACAGCCGCGACAGCAGCTAAAAGCATCAAAACCCCGCCCACAAGAGACACTCCCCGCGTCAGCGGGGCTAGAAGCGAACAAGTATCGAGGGGGTGAACGCGAAAGCTGCGACGCACTGGCGACTCCTTGCTCCGCCGGGTCGATTGACTTCCACCGTTGACTGGCCGAGAATCTACCACGTCACCCCAAACAAGGGTGGCCGAGCGTGGGAACTCGCAAAAAAGTCACAGACGGATCGCCGCCCGTTGCGGCTCAATTTTCGTTTGAGATCGCTATGCCTACTTCCATTGCTCACAACGTTTCAGAGAACCTCCCGCAGCAAATCGAGCGCTCGCTCGCCATCTCCCGGCAATCCTCCCTCCTTGCCGAACTAATCCGCCTGACCTTCCCAGCCGACACGCCCACCAAGCTCGACGTCCAGGAACTAGCCTACCAACTCGAGGAACTTCGTAGCCGTGCGCAAAGCATCGCGCAAGAAAGCTGCGCCGACCTGCTGCGCGTCAGCGCTGGACTCGGTGCTGTTCTGAGACTGCTGGATTTTGATAGCGACGACGTGGAGGACAGCCACGGGCTGCACTGTCTGCTGACGCCGTTGAAGCAGCAGTTGGACGAAGCTTTGAATCGCGTGCAGGGCATGCTCTAAGGCAGATCGATAGAGGCGAGCCGCGTCACTGTCCCGCAAGCGGGGGAGTGGCCGCTCGCGGCCACATGCCACCAGCTCAGCCACTAAACACCGCAATACACTCAACCTCCACCCTGGCCCCAAGCGCCAACCCATTCGCCCCAAGCGCACTGCGCGCCGGATACGGCGCCTGGAAGAATTCCTTGTAGACCTCGTTGAACGCCTGCCATTCGCTGATGTCGGCCAGAAAGATGGTGCATTTGGCGACATGCTTGAGCGACAGACCATGCGCTTCCAGCGTGATGCGGATGTTCATCAGCGCCTGCTTGGCTTCTTCGCGGATGCCGCCGGGCACCAGGCGGGTACTGCCGTGGACGATGCCCATCTGTCCAGAGAGGTAGAACATATCGCCAACGCGCACGGCTTCGGAGAATGGCAGCCCTGCGGGGAGAACTTTGCCGGAGTTCAGGAATTCCATGGTGCACCCTGTCGGTGAGAGCCTTGAATGCCGCTTTGCCATCCGCCGGCCAATGCGCAGCCGGGTGGTGGCAATGCGGTCTTCAAGTCTAGGACACGGGTGTTCAAGATCGCAACCGCCTGCCATCAAAAGCCCGTTTCGGCGCTGCGCCCCCCAAGGCTGGCGGCACCAAGACGATCATTGCGCCGCCGCAAACCGGTCGGTGGCGGCAATCAACTGATCCATGATGCCGGGCTCGGTCCACGCGTGCCCGGCGCCTTCTATCAGGTGCAGGTCGGAGTCCGGCCACGCCTGGTGCAGCGCATAGGCATACCGCGCCGGGCAGGGCATATCGTAGCGGCCGTGCACGATCACGCCGGGTATGCCGGCAAGGCGATGCGCGTCGCGCAGCAACTGGCCGTCTTCCAGCCAGGCGAGATGCGTGAAGTAGTGGTTCTCCAGCCGCGCAAACGCTAGCGCGAAATGTTCGTCGTCATGCTTGGCGGTGTTGGACGGGTCGGGCAGCAGGGTGATGGTCTCACCTTCCCACACGCTCCATGCGCGGGCGGCTTCCAGCTGCTTTTCGGTATCGCTGCCGGTCAGCACCTTGCGGTAGGCGGCCATCATGTTGCCGCGTTCGGCTTGCGGGATGGGTGCCTGGAAGCGGGCCCATTTCTCGGGGAACATCTCCGAGACGCCGTACTGGTAGTACCAGTTCAGCTCCGCCTGCGACACGGTATAGACCCCGCGCAGCACCAGTTCGCTGGTGCGCTCCGGGTGCTTCTGCGCATAGGCCAGCGCAAGCGTGGAGCCCCAGGAGCCGCCAAAGACCAGCCAGCGCTCTACGTTGGCCAGCTTGCGCAGGCGCTCGATGTCGTCCACCAGGTGCCACGTGGTGTTGGCCTCCAGCGCCGCGTGGGGCGTGGAGCGGCCACAGCCGCGCTGGTCGAACAGCATGACGTCGTAGCGCGCCGGATCGAACAGGCGACGGTGATCGGCCGATATGCCGCCACCGGGACCGCCATGCAGGAAGACCGCCGGCTTGGCGCCGGGCGTGCCAACGCGTTCGTAGTAGACCACGTGGCCGTCGCCGACATCGAGCGTGCCGGTTTCATAGGGTTCGATGGCGGGATAGAGCAAGCGAAGTTGTGGCATGGATCGGGTTCCCAGGATGCGTGCGTAGTGCAAGAGTGTATCGCCGTTGCCGGCGTCATCTCCACCTGGGTGCCGAAGCACAATCAGATCGATGGGGCTGCCAGGCCGCTGCCATGCACGCCTGGCAAGCCCCCGAACGCGCTAGGCGTTCCAGGTATCGTCGTTCAGGAAGTCGTCATTGCCCGATCCGTCATCCAGAAGCCCGTTGTCCAATGCCGCATCGGGTGAGCCCAGCGGCGAGCGGTCGTCATTGCCGTAGTAGTTGTTGACGACCGTCTCCGTTGGCTGCGCCCCTGCGCCTGGTTGTCCCAGGAAGCCGCTTGCGCCATTGCCACTGCCATTGCGATGGAACATGTTCTCGATGCCCTGGAACAGGAGCGCGCCGCCGGCTACGCCGGCTGCCGTCGTGGCAATGCCGCCCAGGGTGCTTCCCAGGCCGCCACTCAAGAATCCAGGCCGGGACGGCTGCGCGGGGGCAGGCTGGGGTGCCTGCACTGCTTGCGGTACGGCGACCGGTGCGTTCATCGGCGCCGGCATGACGGGGCTGGGTGCCACGCGGTTGGCGCTGTTGCCCCAGGCGTTTTCCGGGTCGAGGAAGTGATTGGCGCCGTTGGCCTGCGCCGCCTGCAACTGGCTCTGCAGCGTGGAGATCTGCGCCTTGGCTGTCGCCAGCGCGTGGTCAAGCAGCATGGCGCGCTGGACCAGCAGGTAGGCGGCATCCGGCTGCCTGGCGACGGCGTCGGCGATGAGGGCTTCCGCCTGGGGGTCCTTGGCGCCGGCCCTGGCCTGCGTGAGTTGGGTCAGGAAGCCTTCCAGTGCTTGCATCTCTTGGGGGGTCATGGCAGCTCCTATCCGGGTTGTCTTGTGTGATGGCAGTCTACGAGCCGAGTCTTAAGCAAGACTTAAAGAAGTGCGCTCGGATGTGATTACCAGGTCTCGCGGCCGACTCAAGCCAGGCAGGCGTGCCTCGCGCCAGATATTTTAAGGGTCGTGTCGATTTCCGGTATCCCGATTCGTCGTAGTATCAGAGCCGCCCGTCGAGCCTGATCTGGTTTCAGGGCGTGCGGTTCCCACAACCCACTCAAGGAGAAACGACGATGCGTGTCATGGTGATGGTTAAGGCTACGACCCAGTCGGAAGCCGGCAAGATGCCCAGCACGGAGCTGCTCACCGCAATGGGCAACTTCAATGAAGAACTAGTCAAGGCCGGCGTGATGCTCGCGGGCGAGGGCTTGCGCCCAAGCGCCAAGGGCAAGCGGGTGCGATTCTCCGGCAGCCAGCGGTCCGTGATCGATGGACCGTTCGCGGAGACCAAGGAGCTCGTCGCCGGGTACTGGCTGTGGCAAGTCAAGTCCATGGAAGAGGCCGTCGAATGGGTCAAGCGCTGCCCCAACCCCATGGAAGGCGACTCCGAGATCGAGATTCGCCCGCTGTTCGAGCTCGACGATTTCGGTGCCGAACTCACGCCCGAGCTGCGGGCGCAGGAAGAGCGCCTGTGGGCAGAGGCGCAAAGCGCCGCCGCGAAGAAGACAAGCTAAGGACGAGCCAAGGCAGGGTTGCGGCATGCGCACCAAGGCGCTCTGGCGGCGCCTTTCTGTTCTAGACTTGTCTTTTTCCATCTCTCTATCAGGGACTCAACTTTAGACATTCAGGCCCGCTCAACGAGCGGGTTGGAAACGGATTCAAGAAATCGAAAAATGCTTGACAT
>NZ_JBIUHC010000310.1:0-3959 GCF_044627735.1 Cupriavidus sp. CuC1
ATGACAGGTACGAGACTGTCGACCGGATACCATGGCAATAGTCGCTCCGTCTCACATTGCAGTCTCAGCGTCGCGCGGAGCGGTTCTGTGAGCTTGGCTACACGGTCAAGTGTCTCTGTCAGCAACGCCCGGAACATTTCCGGGACCGGCTGAGCGCTTTCAAACAGGACGCGACTGTCCGATTCAGCGTCCTGCTGCTTTTCCGCAAAGTGGCGGACCATCAAGGATGTCGAGATGCCACCGGACTCACCGGCTGGACGACCCTTCGAGTCCAGATACGTCCGCTCACGCTTCCAGTCGGCCGGCAGCAACGCAACTTCCCCTGCACGCATGCCGGTCACGATCAGCGTGCGCACTGCAGCGAATCGCAGCTCGTCCATGAACGTGCGTGGTCGTTCGGTCATCACGATGCGGGTCAGCTCCCAGAACGCCCGGCGCTCAGGCAGGCGTTCGCCGCGCTTGCGAGCCTCCAAGTCGGCCCGTAGTTCATCCTGCGACCAGGTATGCTTTGCCTTGCTCGTACCTTTTACTTGCATGCGCGGCACAGCTAGCGACGAGTACAATGGGCCTGCATCGCAAATGTGTTGACCATCAAACACCGTCTTGACGATGCCGACCACCTGATCCCCCAGTTTGCCGGTCGCCTGACATGCTGTTGCAATACGAACAGCCGCACGCAGATCGTCGGCGGTCAGCTGCCACGGGTCCTTGTCCACGCACGTGGCGAGCACCCGCAACGGACGCGCGATGCTATGTGCCACATACCGCGTGGTGTTACGCCTGAACAGCAACTGTTCAGCCACCGCTGCTTTAATCAGGTCTTGCCACGAGACAGCCAGCGCTCGCCGGGGCAGTGGCATCAGGCCACGCTCGACGCGCTCCGCATTGACGATAGCCAGCGCCTTCGCCTCAGCGCCGAGATCTCGCAGGTAGTGGTTTGGGGGTGGCACGTCACCGGTAACCGCCGTCAGATTCCAGCCGACACCGTCACGAGCAGTGCCTGCCTCGTCCAGAGGTATGTCCCAGTGCAGGCCCTTTTCACGGACGAGTGCCTTGCCCAACTCGATGAAGGCAGAGTAGTGTGGGTTCATCGGCGCTCGCCTTCCAACTCGTCGATGACTGCCTGTATTTCGGCGATCGTGCGCTGCAGTTGCAGGTAGGCCGGCGATTGGGCATCACCACGAGAACTCTGCTCGAAGAGCAAGACCACTTCACGCATTGCGGCCAGCACACTCTCGTGCATCGTTTTGTCGTGCAAAGGCATAAACTTCCTGCACCCGTAGCACGACGTCACCGGATTGTAGGGGCAAGCTGGTTGCCCCGACGTGCAGCCGCCGATGCCGGCGATCGGGATGCCGTGAGGCACGCCGGCGATCTGCTGTTCTCCCTTGAGCTGGGTGAGTTCTTCCGGGGAGATGAACCGATCGTGCGCGATCTTTGCCACCCGCCGGTATATATCTGACGCGCCGAGTGCTCGGTTGACCCGTTCCGCGTGAGAGGCTGATGCCGCAAAGTACACCAGCCCCGTCCGTACATCGGAATGCCCCATGAACTCGGCGAGTTCTTCGTGGCTTGCACCAGCGTCAACGAGGCGTTGGGCTGCCGTATGACGAAGGTCCATCGCGCAAGCGTCGTCCCCGATGAGGCGTTCCATGCAGCGGGCGATGCGAGAGCCGGCCTCATGATTGGAACTGACGTCGAAGACGCGATCGCTCGCGTCACGACCTTGCAAATCTGCATAGGCGACCAGGGCCGTGAACAGCACCGCCCACTCCTGTTTCACACGACGGACCATCGGCCTTTTTCGAAGCCTTCCCCGCTGCTTGACCATGAGAAACGTGAGGTGAACGGCCGGTTCGCCGCGGGGCTCTGTCTGCCAGACCCGTACATCACGCATCGTCAGCATCGCGACCTGAATTGGGCGCATGGCGAACTGATAGGAACAGAGCACCATCGCAGCCTCGCAAAGCTCGTCGTGCGCGATGCCTGACCAACCTCGGGCCCTCACGAGGTCCGACGTTTCGTCCAGGTAGCGAACGATTACGGCTTCTTCATCAGCACTCAGGAAGACATCGCCCGACCGCACACCGGCATATGAGTCCGACGCGGGGCCGGGCAGGGCAGCGCTGACATAGGTCAGATAGGACTCGGACCACCCGTGCTGGCGATGTCTGCATAGCAGCCGCAGAACCGCCTTAACGAAACGATAGGCGTGAACCGGCAACTGACGGGCGCGCAGCGCCATCCATATCGTTGATATGCGGGTTGGGCCGGCTGCAACAACGCGGTCGACGTCATGCACATCGAGATGCATTGCTGCGATCAATACATTGAAGCAGGTCGAGATATGCAAGTCTTCGCCCAATAGGAAGACCAGTAGATGCTTCTGCAGAGCGCCGTAGACAGCAGGATACCGGCCAAAGTCGAGCCGGAACATCCGACCATTGATGTGAAGTCCGAAGACATCTGTCTGACGGACTGCCGGGATGGAGCGGAGTTGGTCGTCGAAGTCGTCGTAGTAGCGTACAACGGGCGGTAGCTCCGGCAGTGACGCCACCATGCTTTCGAGCACCGATGGCTCGGCTTGCCCACGAAGCCGGGATGGGAAGGCCTCCAGCATGATTAGCGTCCCTGCGGCAGCGCGCGCAGCAAGGCCACACGATCGTCGAATGCGTCGTTCCATACGCTCGCGAGTCGGCTTTCAAAGACAGCCCTAGCATAGCGCGACGGCATGTCCGACTCTTTCGACCATCCGAAGAATGTACGCAGTTTCTGCAGCGCTTCGGGCATCGAGTCGCCTCGCTCCAGCAGCTGGTGAAGCCGCAATACGGCGCTGGTGTGCCGGAGGTCGTGGCAGGTGACCGACTTCTTTCCGGTGCGGTCGTGCAGTTCCTGCAGCACATCCGTAGGCAACGCTTTCGATATCGTTGTAAAGATCTTCGTCAACGACTCTGTGGAAAGAGGGCCGCCAGTCTGGGCGCTTAACATGAACGAATGGGAAGGCCGGCCCCGGTAATTTTCGCAATAGATCTGCACCAGGCCCGCCGTTGCGTCGCTGACGGGAATTTGCCTGACCGAATGGAGCGTTTTGATGCTGGGTTTCGAGTAACGGCTGTCGCTGCCAACGTCTTCATACTCGTTTTGCCGGACGTTCAGCCAGTACCTTGTCCGGCCAAGTTCGCGGTCATAGCTGCTCTTGATGGCGTCTGCTGGCAGCAGCAAGAGCTCGCCGCGGCGCAGACCCTGATGCAGCATCAGCACGAATGCGATGAAGACCCGCCAGCGGGTCTGCGCGCGCTGGAAGGGATTGGCATCCGATTCCGGATCCAGGATCTGATAGAGATTCTCGACCACGCTGGAGGGCAACGACCGAACGGTCTCGCTGCGGGCACCTTGGCGAATGTGAAGCTGGCGGTAAAGCGTTGATAGTCGGTGGATGCGCGCCTCGATCTGTCGCATCTTCGCGTCCGCCGACTTCGACAGCCATGTGACCACCGATGTCACGAATGCCAGTCCGGTCTGCCACCGGTCCTCATTGCTGCGAGTGGCAACAGGCTGATTACGCAGACTCACGAACCACGACTCGAGAATGTCCGCAAGCCGGGCATCGTCAAGGTCGGATAGCGCGTCATCCAGCGCATTCGCCTTGAATGACCGATCCGCATGTTCATACAGGTTCTCGATGTACCGCAGCCGCATGGTCTGCGTGGACGTTGCCCATTGCGCACCCGCGATGACCAGCCAGACCGAGGCCCAGTACCTGGGCATGTGATTGCTGTCGACCAGCGCAACCCCCCGGAGCGCCCGCGGCACGGCGGCGGCGCTGACCTGAACGAACATAAAACCTAAACCCACAACAAAACGAAACGGCGAAAGATACCATAAAAGCACTTTTCCGTTGCGCTATCTGAAGTCTCCGTGCCGTCCCACACGCAACACTTCAGAACATACCAACAGCA
>NZ_JBIUHC010000311.1:0-3909 GCF_044627735.1 Cupriavidus sp. CuC1
TATCTCCAATCAACTTGTTCGAGATAAAACGCACCAGCATAGAATCGGTTGTCATGTTTTTTGTAAAACTCAATAGAAGTCGCAGTCTGATCTACTGATCGCCCAGTTGCGTATGCGGCGGCCCGGACATTTCTCTGGTTTGCGAGCACCGCCTGCTACCTTGCCCGTTCCGCCCAGGCAACGGGCAGCCTTGTCAATACGCGAAAAAAACAATTCATCGCCACTCCTGACGTGGCCTTTCTCTGATTATCAAAATGCAATTAATCGCCAAAATTCCTGCCCCAACTTCAAAGCGGGGTTTGGCAACCCGGAGCACCTGCCAGGGGCCGACGTGGAGAAGTGAAGCGCGGGCCGTTAAGGCCTTCCGCCTGCACGGGACGCCCATCCCAAGCTGGCGCGCCGGCGCGGTGCAATCGGTGCTGCGGGTTTCGGCGCAAGCGGCGGCGAAACCCGCGCCATCTCGCGTGGCGAACGTCGTCCAGTCCGGCAGCGTAACCAATACGGCCATTGCCAACTTCGGCAGATGACTCGCCCTTTCTGCGACACAACCCTATCGGGTGCTCATGTAGGCGGCAAACAGCGCCGGCTGCAAACCGCGCAATTCCTTGCGCCGTTCAACTAGCTCGTGGTGGCGACCGTGCCGCTCCAAGTTCAGCAGTTCGAGCAGCACGCGCATCGCACGCTCAGGCGAGCTTTGAGTTGATTGCTGCGTCTGACGCAGTAGGTTCGCTAGGCCAGGCTTCTCGATCAACGCCCAGGCGGGAAACCACACCAGATCCTCGACGGCACCATCGCCCTCGAAGCGAGCGTCGAACGTCTTGCGCAGCGTAGTCAGACAGGAGTCCTTTAGGCGGTGCATCAGTCCGTCAAGACGGCTTGCCGAAAGCCACGCGAGCTCGGCCAACAGCGGCCAGATGGCTTCCAGTCCGTGCTGGTGATATTGCGCCTCTGCCATCCAGCAAAGCGTCGTTGGAATGCGGCGCCACGATGCAATACGTGCGACGGCTTCTTGTGCCGCGACCCAGTCCCCGACCTTGATCCACAAGGGCGCTGCATGGGCATCGTGCTCGTTGCGGCACAACGGCAAGTGCTCAGCTGCGTGCGCGAGCGCTCGCCAAAACGGCGCGAGCCATGCGCTGCCGGCAGTATCACCAAACACGCGGGCAGCAGCCGGCATGACCTCGCAGGTGATCTCGCCTTGCGCACGTCGCAGTGCGTCGTGGTCGCTAAAACGCTCTGGCCTTTGATCCTCGAGGGCCCGAGTCAGCGTACTAAGGGCAGGGAGCAGATCGTCGGAAGGACACTCGCTGAGCAATAGCTGCAACGCACCACGCGCAGCCACCGCATCGCGGCGCTGCAGGGCGTCGGCAACATCATTGCGTAGCATCACATCGCGGCTGTGAGCAAAGATATCGAGTTGCATCGACTTCAACCCAGAATAATGTGACCGTTCAAGGCATGAGGAGGGATTCTAATCCATCTGGCTCGCTCAGGAGCAGGTGGGGAGTGGCCGCATCCGCGGCGACCAGGCGGAAACCTTGCCAGCGCGGCCGATGGGTGGATACGCGCTGGAGTCGCCAATGGGATGCCAGGGGGGAAGTGCTTACTCTGTCCATACTGAATCCACTTCCCGCATCAAGCGCCCGGCGAGAATATAGTCGCCCAGCTTGGATGCCTTTGCCTCGAGGCTCTCCAACTCAGCTGCAGGCAGCTCGGTCAGATCAAATTGACAATAGAGGTTTCGCTGCCGGAAGGTCGCTTTTGGCCGCATCAGACCGGTGACCAATGCCGTCGGCGATTTGACTGCGATGTTCTCTTGCCCGCGATATTCCACGCGGATCCCTGCCTTCTGGCCGAGCCGACCAAGTTCAATCGCGTCCTGCCAGCCGGCCTCATAGTCCAGTTCCACCACCGTCACGCCTTCTGTCCCCAGGAGTCTTAATGCCTCCCCTTTGGTGCCAGCTCGTGCTGTCGCCATTGACTTCTCCACTCACATTCTTGGCGCATTTGGGCAACACCCTGTGCTCCCACAGTATTGTAATCGCCGGCGGAGCATCGAGCCCGATAGCCCTTTCCGACGATTGACATCCGCAGGGGCTGTGGAATGTGGGGGCAGACCAGGTGGGCAAGGGGAGGGAGTTGCGATGTCGCCGCTCTTTCAGAACACACTTCATTCAGCTTGTGGGATGCCAGCCATGGCGGTGGCATTGGGCAATTCCCCCCCCCCCCCCCGGTGCCACGGTCATAGCCGGAGCCCTTGCAGGCTTCATGTTCGGCAAATTCAGCTCGGGGCAGCCAAGCATCGGCGAAGAACTTGTTCGTGCGTACCTCATTCTGCACATGGTAACTCGCGCTGAATTCACCCACTCAGTTGCTATCGCGCCTTTCCTGACGGGGAAGAATAGGCCGGGAGGGTTGGTTGTATTCACAGAAGCTATCTCTGTTTCGGCTAAGATCATCCGGGCGGGCTAGATTCACAGAGTTAGTGAAAATATGGCGAAGTGCTGTAGGATAATCGAACTGCTATTTATAGACGGAGATCGAGATGGCTACCTACAAACAATTGCTAGCAGAAAAGGAAAAGCTGGAAACCCAGCTTGCCGAGGTTCGTCAAAGCGAGGTCGCTGGCGTCATTGAGAAAATCCAGGCGATGATGGCAGAGTACGAACTCACAGTCGATGACTTGGCGCCGAAACGACGTCGTGGACGCCCGGCGGCTAGTGACAAGCCTGAAGCTGCGGCGAAGGAGAAGACCTCGCTGCCGCCAAAGTACATGGACCCCAAGACTGGGGTCACCTGGACCGGCCGTGGTCGGGCACCGGCGTGGCTGGGCAAGAATCGCGACAAGTTTCTGATTCCAGATGCATGAGCCGTTCTAGCGCAGCCCCAAGATGGTGTTGCGCGCCGTTCCTGAGGTTCAATGTAACGCCGCCGCGGCCCCGCAACACTTTTTGAACTTCATGCCGCTACCGCAGGGGCACGGGTCGTTGCGACCGATTTTCGGCGACGAGCGTTGAATCGTGGTCGCGAGCTGCCGTTCATGAACGGCCTTCCGGTATGGGAGCCAGTAGCGATAGATGGCGGCAGTGCTCGTCGGGATCTGTTTCGCCAGCTCTTCACGTTGATCCGGCCAGCGAGTCAGCGCCTCCTCCTCGGGCGTGACCTCGTCCGCGCCGAGCAAGTACAGCGGGCGCAGCCATTCCTGCCCGCGGGCATCGTCGAATAGCTGCTGCCAGTCCTGTTTGCGCAGCGCAATGCCCTGCATAAAGCCGTGTGCCCACGATTCACCGTCAATGTGCTCTCGTGTATCGTCCGGGCAGGTCATGGTATCGAACATCGGTTCGAAAACGTCCGGATCGTTCTCCAGAGACCAGACGATGCCGTTGAAATGCCGTAGGATCAAGTCAGAGATGCGCTGTGCCTGATCCTTCGTCTTGAAATGCGGCGCATCTTCCTTTTCCGGCCCCCATATGCCCGGCAGCACCTGGCTTGGCAGCAGGGTCGTCGGCCCTATGGCGGTGGCGGTCAAATATCCATCTAGCCCCGCGAGCATCAGTGTGGTATCCGACGTCGCATCGGAGATGAGGAACTGGTCGAGCTCGTCCAGTTCCTCGTCGGACAGGGGAGCCATCATTCGGAGGGTGTCCGAGAGCGAGGTCGGCATGATACGTATTTGGCGGGGTAAAAGGGGTGCATTTTACGCTGCCGACGTCAGCGGATGGG
The DNA here is from genome assembly GCF_044627735.1 of Cupriavidus sp. CuC1. Classification (NCBI taxonomy): domain Bacteria; kingdom Pseudomonadati; phylum Pseudomonadota; class Betaproteobacteria; order Burkholderiales; family Burkholderiaceae; genus Cupriavidus; species Cupriavidus sp. CuC1. The sequence goes on from NZ_JBIUHC010000311.1 coordinate 3,724, forward strand.
GTTGCCTGCTGGCGTATCTCGTTAGCCACGCCCGCCTATGGCGCCGCGGGTGGGGCTACGTCGGCTATCTGCTGCAGCGCCGCCTGCTCCTGATACCATTGCTGTAATTCGTAAGCGCGAAATTTAGCGCACATAGAGTACAAGGCTGAAACGGTGCAGGATGTGTCCACTATTTTTAGTGGACAC
>NZ_JBIUHC010000312.1:0-3909 GCF_044627735.1 Cupriavidus sp. CuC1
GGCAGAGAAGGCCTAGGCTGGGTAAGGATCCTAGGCCGGTCTCCGCCGATTTTCAACACTTTTTGTTAACGGCTCGCTCCTGGAGCCCCGTTTTGTTTGACCGGCTTGTGCTGCAGTTCCGCCGGCCCGGAAAACCTGTCCTGCCCTGATCCCGTTGCAGCTATTCCAACTATTGCAGCATGTTGTACTGCTCGCGCATCACGACGATGATGGACTTGGCCGCTGCCAGCCGGGTTGGCAAATGGTCCTCCTCCTCGCGCGGGAAATCGACTTCCGCGCTCCAGTTGCAACCGGTATGGTCGGGCTGGTGAACGCGCATTGCGTGCAATTCGCACTCGCCGCACTCGGGATTGTTGTTTAGGAACTGGTTCAGGATGGCCATCAACTCCGACCGGGTCTTTGCATCACGCCGCATGAGTCACCTCGTCCGTTGCCGTTTTGTTGCCTGGAACCTAAATCTAGGCACGCAGGCGCAGGCTCGCCAATTGAATCGCCCTATTAAGCAGCGGCTTTCGATCCCGATTTCCAGTAGTTTGCCTCTATCGCACCGCAACAAATCCATGCTGCGTCGCGACAGTACCGAAGCCGGCGGCGCGCAATCCGGTCGAATTGCCAATGGTGCGGCGCGCGAATGCCACTCAGCGGGCGCGAGGCGCGCAAGGCGCCGCGATCCGGTAGCGAGGCTCCCTACGCTCCCGGAAAATCTCGTGGACCCTGGTAAACCTCAAGGCGATCCCGATGCTAAAGAATCTTTGGCACGTGCTGGACCATTCGGCGAATGTGCGCGCCGAGGCGCGCTCGAGACGGCCCGGTCAAGCACCTGCGGCGGCTACCGGACGCAGGGCGCGCCGCGCACCTTCAAGGTGGCAATGACCATGGACTTCTAGGCGGAGCGGCAGGCGGGATCGGCAACTGGCTGGCGCCCCTGTTGCCCTTCCAGCCCTCGTTTGCCGGGCGCGAACACCATCAGGCTGAGCAAGGCCAGCACCCAGGCGCCGATCCCGCCATACACCATCACCCAGCCAAAGCCATGAACGAGCGCCGCATGCAGCGCGGTGCCGGGCGCGTCCAGCGCGGGCAGTTGTGCAAAGGCGTCCCCGAGTGAATCCATGTTGCCTGCTGCAATGTGCTGCGCCAGTGCGCGCAACTGCAACGTATCGAACGCCCCCGGAAAGGCTCGCTTCAGATACGACGAGATGCCCGCGACCAGGATGCATCCCATCAACGCGATATTGATCGCCAGCGAGATCATCCGCGCGCTCATGTCGATGCCGGACGCCATGCCTGCGCGGCTGCTGGGAACCGAAGCGGTGGTGGTATTGGTCACCGGCGTGTTGGTGATGCCCAGGCCGATGCCGGCCAGCAGCGAACCCGGGAGCAAGGTCAACCAGCTTGCCTGCGCCAGGCTGCTGCCGAGCTTCATGAGCATGAAGCCCAGCCCGATCGTGAACAAGCCCAGGGGAATGACCACGCCGGGCCGGTACCGCAGCGCAAGGCGCTCTCCCAGCGGCGGAAACAACAGCGTGGGCAGCGTATAAGCCAGCAAGGACAAACCGGCGGCCACGCTGCCGTAGCCCAGGCCGCCGTGGAAATAAAGCGGCAAGTAGATCATGAACGGCCAGAAGCTGAAGTTCATGCCCATGGAGCCAAGCAGCGCACCGGAGAAGTCCCGGCTGTGGAAGACCGAAACATCGAACATCGGATGCGCACTGAATTTTTCCGCTAGCAGGAAAGCCACGAAGCTGGCTGCCGTCACGGCCATCATGCCGATCGCGGCGGCGCGGGAAACGCCGGCTTCCGGTCCCTGCGTGATCAGATAAGCCAAGCCGAAAACGGCCAGCGACAGCGTGACGATGCCCGCGATATCGAGCTTGCCCGCCTGCGGATCGCGTGACTCTTCCACGCCGGCGAATACCAGCGCCAGGGTCAGGATGGCAAGCAGCACGTGAACCAGGAACACCCATTGCCAGCTGGATACGGCAACGATCATGCCGCCGACGATCGGCCCGAAACCCAGGCCGATCCCGAACACGATGCCCCATGCGCCAAAGGCCTTGCTGCGTTCCTTGCCTTCCTGAAATTGATGCGACAGGATCGCCACCAGGCAGATCAGCATGGCGCCGCCGGCCATGCCCTGGAGAAACCGGCTGGCGATCAGGACGGAAGCGCTTTGCGCCAGGCCACAGATCAGGGAGGCGATGCCGAACAAGGCAACGCCGAGGATGAACATGCGCTTGCGGCCAAAGCGGTCGGCCAATGTGCCGGCCGCCATCAGCACCGTGGTGCAGGCGATGGTGTAGGCATTCATGATCCATTGCATGTCCCTGAAGTCGCCGTGCAGCACGCGCTCGAGGGTGGGCAGTATGACCGGCACACTGGAAATCTCCAGGCCGAACATCAGCGCGGCCAGGCAGACGGCGGCCAATGCCATTTTGTTTCTACGGGAATGAGTGAGGCGCATCGATAGTGCTTTCCAGGCGGATCCGGTTTCAGGGAGCGGATGGCGTCGTGCTCGACGCCGGTCTTGGCGCACATTGTGGGCGAGTCCTCGCTATGATAGAAATGATCTAATTTCTTCCGATTCATTAGTACTCATCATATATACGGGACCATGGATTTCGATCCGACACTGCTGCGGGCCTTTGTCGCCGTCAAGGAAACCGGCGGCTTCACGCGCGCGGCGCAACGGCTGCACCTGACGCAGTCCGCAGTCAGCCATCAGATCCGGCGGCTCGAAGAGCAGGTCGGCCGGCCGCTGCTGTACCGCACCACACGCACCCTGACCCTGACCGAGGACGGCAACGATTTTCTCCAGCATGCGCAGCAGATCCTGGCCTCGCTCGATGCGCTTTCGCGCCGCTTCCAGCCGTCTCCCGTTTGCGGCGTGGTGCGCTTCGGCGTGCCGGAAACCTTCCTGGGCGAGCGGCTGCCGCAACTGCTGTCGCAGTTCGCCCGGGCATTTCCCGAGGTGCGTCTCGATGTGAACGTGGGCACGTACCTGGACTTACGCGCGATGATCAAGGCAGGCGAGCTGGATCTTGCCGTGGTGTTGTCAGAGCCCGGCGGGGAGGGTGGCACGGTGCTGCAGCAGACGCAGTTTGTGTGGGCCGCTGCCCAGACCTTCGAGATCGCACCGGGTGCGTCGTTGCCGCTCGCGCTGTCTCCCTCGCCGTGCGTTAACCGGTTGGTCGGCGTGGCGGCATTGGAGGGCACATCCATACCGTGGCACGTGGCCTTCACGTCGCCAAGCCAGGAGGGCATCCGCACGGCGGTGTTGGCAGGACTCGGCGCCTCGGTGCAGATCCGCGGCGACCTGAAACCGGGGATGAAAGTGGTGGATGGCCAGTTCGGGTTGCCGGCGCTGCCGGCGGCGGATTTTGCGCTGATCTGGAGCGACGGCGAGAAGCCGCCGGCCGCCCGCGAGTTCGGGCAGTTGCTGGTGAGCCTGCAGGAGCCGCCGACCAAGCCTGGCCGGCGGCCCAGGAAGCTTTAGCCTCGCAGCGCCGCGCTATGCTGCATCGGGCATCGCCTGCGTGCCGGATATCGCCATTCGGCGCCAGCTGGACGAAGGCACGCTCGTCAGCGTGCTGGACGACTACAACCAGGACCGCACGATGCTGCGGGTGCTGTGGCCGTCCAGCCGCCAGCTGTCGCCCAAGCTCCGGGCCTTCGTGGACTTCATCGCCGGAAACCTGCTGGCACCTTGAGCACGGCGTGCCGGCGGGGCATAAAAAACCCGCCACAAGGGCGGGTATCAGACTGCTGACAAACCTGATGCACAAGCCGAAGTCGCCGAACAGGCCAAAGCCGCGCGCCATGACGACGGCTGTCTCTCCCTCTCCCCTCAGGGGGAGAGGGCCGGGGAGAGGGGTGGCTTAGTCAATATGACTCCCCTGGGGCAAAGAGGGC
>NZ_JBIUHC010000313.1:0-3797 GCF_044627735.1 Cupriavidus sp. CuC1
GTCCGAGCCCATTCAGTCCATGATTTACGGGCCAAGAGCTCCGATCCAGCGCCTTGCTTTGCGAAAGTAGGGCTAGGGTGCGCTATGGCGTTGAAGTCGACCGCCCACGTCATCGTTGCACAAAACCTGCTTTACCTGATCGAATAGGCCGCCTTTGCGCGTTGCCTCTTCCCTTGCTAGCATGCACAATACTTCATCTCGCGATACGCGTGCCTCTTTCGCCAGAATGAGGGCGTTCATAAAGCCTGGAAGGTTCAGTCCGAGTTTGTACTTGTTCAGAAGTGTCTGAGAGATGTTCATGTCGAGGGCGGCTTTGTTTACAGATCGCCCACCAAGCGCCCTCCCTCGATGGCACCCATACCCGGCATCGACAACTCCGTCAATACTAGATCCGGGCGCAGGGAGATAGCAAGTTGACACGCTTCAGCGCAAGGCAACGCGGTGCCACGCGCATCGAATGGGGACGGCATCGGATTTGGAACGAGCCTGAGCATGGCGACGCGCTCTTCGCTGTCTACCGTGCCGGCCCTCCATCGGTCGAAGCATTGCCACCCCGTGTCGAGAGCAGAGTCCTCCAATCTTCCAGTTCCTCAGCGATAGCCTCGGCCAACTTCACAAGGGTTGTGCTCCCCGCGGAGACGCGGACAAGCTCGCGCCAAGGAGCGCGGGATGGTGCGGTGGTACCGCAGCAGATCGTGATCCGGCCGAAAAAGCCGTCCCAGCAGATGTCCAAACGGTCCCACCAGCGGCGACATTCGCCACAAACAGCAGCGGCATGTCCGGCTTTTAGGCCCGCAAAACGTGTCCCGCCGAGCTACAGCAAGCCCAGCACGATGACGCACGCCCCGAGCAGGTAGTAGCTTAAGCCATGATGGGGTTGGTCGGAGTGGTGGAAGAGTAATTTCATGATGTGAAATTTCGAATCCCGGCCCACCCTCATCTTTCACCTTGGATCGCCGTCTGTCGATCCTCGACCGGGACCCTATCGGGCGCCCCGACGCTGCTGGCCTTTGCGCGCGCCATGCGGCGGGAGTATCGCGCTGCCCCACCATCTGTGCGGAACCGGAAATCGTGAGACAGAATTTTCACGGGTCGCTTGACAACCATGCGGAATTCCACAAAATCACGAGAAGGCTCCTAGCTCGAGCTAGTGTTTCATGTTTGCTAATCGCCGAGCAAATATTGTTCACGTGCCGAAAGCCGCTTCAAAGCAATGTAGAAAATAATCTGGGGAGAAAATGCCATGCGTCTCTTTTCAAGCTTGGTCAATCCGCCAAGCCCGGAAAAAATCGCGGCAAGGGAGCTGCAGAATATGCGCCTTACCCTGTTCCAGGCCGAACGGCGCCTGCTCGATGCGCAGATGCATGTGGACTACTATCGTGACATGGTCGCCTTCCTGGAAGACGTGCAGGCAACCAGCATAGAATGCGTGATTGACAAACGCCGCTGCGCTCCTGCCCCCGCCGAACTCACACAAGCTTCGCGCACCGCGTCTGACCTCTCCACCGTCTCGATGGCTCCGTTCGCCGCCTGAACGGTCGCGCCTGGTGCGATCGACCAGAAACTAGACCCGGCTGACGGCGGAAGGCCGGCAATAGCTCATGAGGCATATTTGGGAAACCGACTGGAATGCCCCCTTGCGGCTTTGCGACAGACGGCTGGCGAGCGCACCGCCGTCTATTTTTTCCGCATCGCCGCCCGTACCTTGATGCACCCATCCCCCTCATCGAACCAAACGCAGTACTGCGCGCGGGGCGGCTCGGGCTCGGCTAACCCGATCTGAAAAGCTCTCGGCAAGCCGCCGTGGGATAGCGCGTGGGCGTCCGGAGGGTGCTCAACCAGACCAGCACGGATCGCAACCTTGCCGCTACGTTTTCGGTACGCGTGGTTAGCTGTCGACTGTCTCAAGCGCGGCATTTGTGCGAGTGGCCATGTCGTGTACCCCTGGTCCGCCGATGATTCGATCAAGGTGTAACTGGCCCCGGTGGCGTCTCGTCAATGGTTCCTATTGTTTCTCGGCTAGGGCTCTGGACCGCTCGGCTTGGTATGACCTCTCCGACAGCGAGCATCCCTGTGGCAGCCATACAACGTTAGGGTCGGGCTTTCCTATATGCCTTTCAGTGCAGTACTGTGGAAGCTCATGGGCATCAGGAAATACCATGCACAACAACAAGATGATCGAGGCAGGGACACGGGTAGGGCGACTAGTAACGCTGGGGCCCCAATACAAGGTGGGTGATGCCTATTTCTGCGACTGCCGATGCGATTGTGGCGCGCTGAAGACTATCCGGGCCAACAACCTGAGGAGTGGCGCAACCAAGTCGTGCGGCTGCCTGCTGAAGGAGCTGAGAGAGGGGGCTATGCGATCAGGCGGCAACCCGGTGCATGCTCGCTGGGCGCAATCCAATAGGCGCGCGTAGGCTGCCAATCTCCTACGTCGCCCCCATCGTCGTAAGGCAAGCGTCGTGCGCTATGCGCGCGACTCAAGATCAAGAATTTCGTTCAGTATCGCCGCGCCGCCGGATGCCCGTGTGCCTTCATCACCCAGTGCAATCCTCGGCCTCGTGGCTGAAGCGGCTTCGTCTTCTGATCCGGCCGTCACGACCGTGAACGACAAGTTCGACCCCGCTCTGCTTCGCCCTCTCTGCGCCAACGGCAATTGCTTCTTCACGCGATGCGTGCTGTGACGGCGCCTCGTCCGCACCTTCTACCGCGACAGCCCATCGGCCCGCCTCCATGCGGACCACGTGGATATTGCGTGGGGACATATTCTTGTTCTCCTGCGTTGGTTACCCTTGTATACGTCAACAAGCAGGAAGCGCCTATCGGATTGCGTCCGACAGTCCTAAGCAAAGATCAATTGTTACTTACGGGAACAGCGAATGTGGTCAGTGCGCGTTGGCCAGGGCAATGAGCCACATTGAGCCTCGATGAGCATGAGTGCGGCCACTTTATGAGGTGTCAGCATCGCTGATCCGCACAACATACGGTAACCGGTGGCCCGCGCCGTCGTCGGGCCACCTCCCTGTTTCGCAGGTGTCGCCTATGCTCTTGGCCACGTGACACTCAACTGCGTGGTGCAGTTCATGGCACTTTGCGATGGGTCTGCTATCGGTCGCCGGTGTGCCGGACGCAGCCACGACAAAGTCACCTTCTATAAGGATGGGGAAGAAATATGGGCGTGCAATGCCCGTGTATGCCGCCGCGCATTTCGACTTTGCACCGGTTCCCCCCCGCTCGCCGACGGACAACTGAGGGTCGGAGGAATTTACTGTGCCGGGTGTGGTGTGTTCGGGGAAATGGCCTCCGATGGCGGTGGGTTGTTCCGTAAGCGATCCACAAAGCCCAGCCTTCCCCGACTGGAAGCGTACCCTCATGCTATCGGTTCCGATATGAACCGGAATCGAACATGGAACAAGGGATGGAATTTTGGTCGGCCCACCTGGAGTCGATAGCGCGTGAGTCGTTACCGATCAGTGCATACGCCAAGCGCGAAGGGCTGGCGCTCCATAGCTTGTACTACTGGCGCCGCAAGTTGAAGACGCAGACGGTATCGGCGGACGCTGCGAAGCCTTCGGGTAGCGCATTCGTGGCGCTACGCGTTGCCGCCCCGGCAGGCAACAACAGTTGCACGCTGGTACTGGGCCCGGGCGTGCGACTGGAGTTGCCGGCGCTGCCCGAACCGGCATGGCTGGCCCCCCCGTGCCAATATGACGTGCATCACCTATCCCTGATAGATTAGTGAGCAACGAGGTAGGTATGACCGTCAACAATTCATCCAAGGCAACGATGGCCGC
>NZ_JBIUHC010000314.1:0-3771 GCF_044627735.1 Cupriavidus sp. CuC1
ACCGGTCGCGGGCTGCTCTCCCCAGGTGCTCTTCATACGCATGCGGCCGCGACCGCTAACCAAAAAACCCTCTGCTTAATCGGCAGCTGCCGATTACTCGGTGCAACCGCCGAAGAAGTTCAGGGCACGCACATGGCTGGCGATCCAGTCGGGCAGTTGTTGGGGCCAGGTCGCCTCGATGTAGGTGTAGTTCGACGCGTCATGCACATAAGACCATAGCGCATCTAATGCGAACAGCGTTTTTATGCGACGTTGACCGATGCGGTCCAGCGGACGTGCAGACTAAGCGTGGTCGTCGGCCAAGTCAGACGGAACTGGACTTCACATAAAAAAGGAGGTCTCCTGCACGTGGGCATACCACTTCAGGAGCCGTCATGGGTACGCTTCCTTCGCTTCACGCTGTACCAGCCTCGTGGCTGCGCGACAGCGTTCTTGCTCCGTACATCGGTGGCTATTGGCAGCATCTCGTCAGGCGAGGCTACGCCGATCACACCGCAAGGATGTACTTGTACTGCATCGCTCACTTCGCCCGCTGGATACGACGCCGTCGGATTGCCGCGTGCGACCTCACAGACGATGCGGTTCGGCAGTTTATCGCTGAACACCTCCCGCGCTGTACCTGTCCGCCGCCAGTGCGAAGGCACGCGCGCACGATCCGAGCGGCACTGCGGCATCTGCTCATCGCACTGGATGAAGTCGGGGTGCTGCGTAAGGACAAGGTTGTTTCCGCGATAGACGATGAACTTCGCCGCTTCGATGAATACATGAACCGCGCTCGCGGACTGGCGCGAAGCACGCGAATGCAACGTCTCAACATCCTGCGATCCTTCCTGCGACAGAGCCACAGTGCTGGCTCGCGCGTGCCGATCTGTCCTACCCAGGACGAACTGCGCCGGTTCATCGAAAGACAGCTTCGGCGACTGTGTCCGGCCAGCGCAAAGGTTGTTGCGGGCACGCTGCGTGCGTATCTCCGCTATCGAGCAACACTGGGGGACGCGGTGGCGCACTTGCTGCCGGTCATCACATCACCGGCGAACCGGCGCTTGGCGGCATTGCCGCAGACGCTGTCGCAGCAGGAGGTTTTGCAGCTGCTTGACGCCTTCCCACAAGGGTTGCCATCCAGGCATCGTGCTTACGCCATGGTCCGCTGTCTCGTCGATCTGGGCCTGCGAGCCGGCGAAGTTGTCACCATCGATCTGGACGACATCGACTGGGAAGCGGGAACGCTTCGCATCGCCAAGAATAAGTCGCGTCGAGTAGACGTGCTGCCGTTGCCGCAGACCACGGGCCAGGCCATCGCAACCTATCTTCGCGTGGAGCGACCTCCGACGGCAAGCAGGCGAGTCTTTGTTCGCCATGTCGCGCCGGTCGATGCCCCGATCGGTCCCGAGGTGCTACGCAAGATTGTGCGCGAGGCCTATCGGCGCAGCGGACTACCCCATACGAGGGTGCACATATTGCGCCATACGCTGGCCAGTCGGATGCTGGCCAGCGGAAGCACACTCAAGGAAGTCGCCGATGTGCTGCGTCATCGTGAGCTCGACACGTCAATGATCTACACGAAGGTCGACATGGTTCGCCTATCGGCCGTGGCGATGCCCTGGCCAGGAGGTGTGACATGAGCTCAGGCAACAACACGATCCAGGCAGCTGTCGAACGCTATCTGAAGCAGCGCCGACGGCTCGGCTTCGAATTGGGCATCACCGGCCAGCAACTGATGCGCTTTGCCAGGTACGCAGATGCACGCGGGCATCAAGGGCCTCTGACACTCGAGCTGCAACTCGACTGGGCGCGCGAGCATGTCAAGCGCACCGGACCGGTGACCTGGGCTCGCAGGCTGGAAGTCGTTCGACCTTTCGCGGCATACTACCGCCAGTTCCAGCCGGACACCGAGATCCCTGACTTACACACCTTCGGGCCAGGCCATCGGCGCTTAGCGCCGCACATTTACACCGGGCAGGAAGTGTGCGATTTGCTCGAGCAGGCAGGTCGCCTGCCCCCGCTGGACGGAGTACGACCCGCGACCTACCGGACGCTGTTCGGCCTTATCGCCACCGTCGGGCTTCGGCTCTCAGAAGCCTTGAACCTTCGTGACGGGGACGTCGATTTGCGACGTGCTTGTCTGACCGTGCGTCACACCAAGTTTAACAACTATGCCGCATTCCTGGCAATGCCGATCAGGCTGAGATTGGATCACGATGATGCTGGCAAAGAGCCAGCAGGACGTCATTCTGAGGTCGCCTGGATCGGCATAGTTTCAATGGCTTCAGACCCTTGAGAAACCGTTCCGCCCAAGGTCCCTCTGGCATCGAGCGAGTGCGACCCGCGTTTTCGGGTACAACTTCTCCATGACCTGCTGCGCCTCTCGTAAAAGCGAGCCTGACATCCATCAGACTATGCCGATCATTTTTCGTTGATTCCCTTTGAATTGGCCGTCGCCCCGTTCAAATCGAACATAGTTAACGATGCGGCATAGCGGTGACTACGCCGCTAGCGGCGTAGTGCCAAGCCACGTTGCCTACCATTGCACAGCAGTGTCGTACAAGCGCTCAACGAATACCGGCAACTTCGTGATCGGCATGTCGAAACCCGTGCGGACATGCCGTTCTTCGTGTCGCAATCGGGCTGCGCCCTGCCGAAGAGGACGGTTCAAGACGTCTTCGTCCAACTGCGTCGACAATTGAATTGGCAGGCACGCGGGGACTACCCGCAGCCGCGCATTCAGGACCTGCGGCACAGTTTCGCCGTGGCTCGATTGCTGCGGTGGTATGAGACAGGAGAGACCGTCGATCATGCCGTGCTCTGGTTATGCACTTACCTTGGTCATGCCAGCATCTCGGACACTTACTGGTACCTCAGCGGGACGCCGGAACTGATGTCGGTGGTGGGCGCGAAGTTCGAGAATTTTGCACTGGAGGAGATTCGTCATGCGTAGCTCAGTCTCGCCCACCTTCGGCGGCTTGGTGCAGGAGTTCTTCACTGACTACATGGTGCAGCAACGAGCGCTCAGCCCCTGTACCGTCGCGTCCTATCGCGATGCCTTCTTGCTTATGTTGCATTTCGCCGAGCAACACCTCGGCAAGTCGCCATCGGCCTTGCAGTTGGCCGACATTGACGCGAAGTTCCTGGCAAGTTTCCTCGAGCACCTGGAACGAGACCGGCACAACACGGTACGCAGCCGCAATATCCGGCTGGCGGCTATACGGTCGTTCCTGCGATTCGCCGCTCGTCGCGATCTCTCGAACCTGCGTGTCATTGAGCAGGCGCTGGCGGTTCCAATGAAACGCTTCGACAGACCAATGATAGGATTCCTGTCAAGGGAGCAAATGCTGGCAGTCATGGACATTTCGACGGCGAGCTGGCTCGGTCATCGAGATCGACTGATGGTAACCCTGCTTTATAACACCGGCGCTCGGGTATCGGAGATCGTTGGTGTTCGGGTCGGCGATGTCATCCTCGGCCCGATATCCTTCATTCATCTGCATGGCAAGGGACGCAAGCAGCGGTCGCTGCCGCTTTGGAAGAGCACAGCCCGAGATATTCGCGACTGGCTTGGCCGTAATCCGCAGCCGACCGAGCGATCGCCGCTGCTGCCCACACGTCAGGGCAATGCAATGAACCGAGCCACGGTCTGTCAGCGGCTGAAGCTGGCGACCAAGGCAGCGTCGGATCGGCATCCCGAACTCGCTAATGTGTAACCGTCAGCGGAACCCGTCTGGCGAGTAGAGGGCGGCGATGAGAAGGTAGGAGCTTCACGATCTCTGGGAGTGA
>NZ_JBIUHC010000315.1:0-3755 GCF_044627735.1 Cupriavidus sp. CuC1
TGAAGTTAACACTGTCAGATTGTGTTTACAAGTAGCACTGCCTTATCGAGGACGCCGATTTGTGGGCAAACCTCAGCCCATGAGGGGAGAGGGAGAGACAGCAGGGCAGCGCGCCCGCGATCACCGACCTGATCGCCGGCTCGACGCAGTTCATGTTCCTGCCGCTGAGCGACGCCCAGCCCCTGATCAAGGGCGGCAAGCTGAAGGCCCTGGCCATCACCAGCGCCAAACGCTCGACCCTGCTGCCGGAGATCCCGACGATCAAGGAAGCGACCGGCATGAGCTCGCTGGAAATGGGCGCGTGGCAAGGCATCCTGGTACCCAAGGGCACGCCGGAATCGATCGTCAAGCAACTGCGGGAAGCAACGGACAGGACGTTGAAGGACGAGGCGGTGCGCGCCAAGCTGGTTGCGCAGGGTTCCGAGATCCTTGGCGGCACGCCGCAGCAATACACGGCTTACATGAAGAGCGAGGCCACGCGCTGGGGCCGGATCATCAAGGAGTCTGGCGCCAAGGTGGAGTAAGCCTGCGGGAGGAGCAGTCAGGGCGCGCTGGCATCCGGCCCGCCGGCCCGCCGGAGATGCTCCCCCAAAAGCCGCGCGGCGGACGACAAGGGCACGCCCGAGCGCGTTGCCAGCAGAAGCCGCCGGCTGGCCCAATCGTCCGACAAGCCAACCATATGCAGCCCCAGCGCCTTGGCCTGGGCACGGCACACGGCTTGCGGCAGGACCCCGATGCCAAGGTCGGCCGCGATCATCTGGCACATCGCGTCGAAGCTGCGGACCTGGATGCGAAGCCGAAGCGGCCGCCCGGCCTGCTCCGCCGCGCGCGAGGTGAGTTCCAGCAACGCACTGCCGCGATTGAGCCCGACCATGTCGTATTCCAGGCAGCTCGCAAAATCGACGCGGCGCTTGCGCGCAAGGGGATGGCGGCGCGAGCACAGCAGCACCAGCGTGTCGGTCTGGAAATGGCTGATGTCCAGCCCATCCGTGGGCGTGCCTTCGGAGAACACACCGATATCCGCCAGGCCGTCCACCAGCGCGCGGGCGATATCGCCGCTGAGTTGCTCCTCGACCTCCACATGCACCCCCGGGTGCTGCGCCAGGAAGGTGGCTAGCCTGGCGGGCAGGAACTCCGTCAGGGCGGACATATTGGCCCACAGCCGCACATGGCCCAGGAGGCCGCGCGAATGGTCCTGCAGCTCCGCGCTGAAGCGCTCGAAGCCCTGGAACAGCCGCATGGCGTGCTGCATGGCCATATGGCCCACGGGCGTGAGCGTCACGCCCTTGGACGTGCGCTCCAGCAACTGGAAACCGGTGGTCTCCTCGAAGTCTGACAAGCGCCGGCTGGCTGCCGACAAGGCCAGGTGGCAGGCGGCCGCGCCTTGCGTGATGCTGCCGGTCTGCACGACCGCGCAGAACAAACGCAGCGTCACGAAATCTACTCGGGCGGGATTGAGGGGCCAGGTCATGGGTGCATTCTAGCGCGTGGCCTTCGCGTTTTGCGAAGCCGGATTGTGGAGACTAGCAATTCCGCCGGCAGCGCCGCGCCCATAAAGTGGCGCCATTAAAGCCAACTGCCCTGCGCGACTCCCCATGGATGCATTGAAGAACCTCAAGGTACTGGAATTCGGCCACCTGATCGCCGGCATGAATCACGGCAATGGCGTGCGCCTGCAGTTCAATGAAGTGGCGACCCGCGACGGCTTCCAGATGGAATGCCATTTCATCGAGACGAATGACAAGGTCGCCCTGCTCGACGCGCTGAGCGGGTTGGGTTTCGCCAAGATCGAAGTCACCTCGTTCACGTCGCCCAAGGCCATCCCGGCGCTCAAGGACGCCGAGGCGGTCATGCACCGCATCCGGCGCACGCCCGGCGTGGTCTACACCGCGCTGGTGCCGAACGTGCGCGGCGGCGAGCGCGCGCTGGCGTGCGCCACCGACGAGTTCAACCTTGTCATGTCGGTGAGTGCAACCCACAACCTGGCCAACCTGCGCATGACGCAGGAGCAGTCGTTCAGCCAGTTGCAGGACGTGATCGCGCTTGGCACGCAGCACGGCGTGCCGGTGAACGTCTCGTTGTCCTGCGTATTCGGCTGCCCGATGGAGGGTGAGATCGCGGCCGAAGCGGTGCTCGGATGGATCGCCCGCTTTGCCGCGCTGGGCGTGCACGGCATCACGCTGTGCGACACCACCGGCATGGCGTTTCCCAACCAGGTGCAGGCACTGTGCGAGGCCGTGCAGGCACGCTTTCCCAAGCTGGAATTCACCGCCCATTTCCACAACACGCGCGGCATGGGGCTGGTCAATGCGGTGGCCGCCGCGCAAGCCGGCATCCGCCGCTTCGACACGTCGCTTGGCGGCATCGGCGGCTGCCCCTACGCGCCGGGCGCCACCGGCAACGTCGCCACCGAGGACATGGTGCATATGTTCGACTGCATGGGCTATGACACCGGCATGCACCTGCCCGGCCTGCTCGACGCCGCAGCCACCCTGCGCCGGCTGCTCCGGCACGATCTGCCCGCGCAGGTATCGCAGGCCGGCCCGCGCTTGACGCGGCACGCCCCGCCGGCGGATTTCGAGGCCATTCGCCAGGCTGCGCTTGCGCGCTGAGGCTGGGCGGGATATTGACGTCCCGCCCGGCCTGCAGCATCCGGCAATGCGCGTGCACTTCCTTGCCCTCAACACCACGACCACTACCGCGACCGCTGATGGCGGGTCGTGTGGTCGGAACATGAGAACCATCGAGAAGTTCATCGCGAGAGTCGAGGAGAACGCGCCTTGTCCGACGGCGTCATCGCTTGCCGGGGCGCGGTGAGATTCTCTTATCCGTATGCAACTTGTCCTTATGGATCACGGGAACTTTAGTCGCGGATGCCATGGTGACCGGAGCCCCCGGAGGACAGGATAAGGAGTTGGCCGTTGCGACCAACTCTTTTCTCAAGGACTGAAGCGCCTTGATATGGGCATCGATTTGTCCGATCTTGGCGCTCAAGCGTTGCTCTATCTCGGCCCGGCCAAACCTGCCGTCAATCAATTGCGGGATGATTTCCCGAATCTCGGCAAGCGAGAACCCGAGCGTTTGCGCGCTACGGATGAATTGAATGTGCCGAACGGCCTGGGTGTCGTATGAACGATAGCCATTGCCCAGCCGAGCGGGCGGCGCCAACAGTCCCACCTTTTCGTAGTGACGCAGGGTATCTGTAGTCGTGCCAACTGCCTTCGCCAACTCGCTGATGTTCACCTGTGGCCCCCGTCAAACGCGACGTCCCTGATTTGTCTTGACCTTGGAGTCTACACCAAGGTTTAAGGTGCGCGCGGGATGCACTCCACAGGATCCCGGAACCATCGACAAAGGTGACGCCATGTTTCGTATGCTTGTTCTTCTACTGCTGTCTGCTATTGCCATGCCTGCTATCGCCGACAATGGCTCGGCACCAGGCAGCCCATCGACTTCGGGCCAACCCAAGGTAGCTTTTGCGATCATCAGAACCGCGGAGCTATCCGTTACCGAGGCCTTGGTCTACTCCGGCGGGAGCTTCACGCGCAAGGTGAGCAATAACTTCTCCGCGTTCCTGGTGAAACACGGCACTGACACGCTGCTGTTTGACGCAGGGCTGGGCTCGCAGGTGGCCGATCAATATCGGCAAGATATGCCTTGGTGGCAAAGTCTGTTTTTGTGCGACCTGAAAGTCGCCTGAATTTCTGTTTCACAGGAGAACGTATGACCTGACGAAACCGGTTGTTCCATCAACC
>NZ_JBIUHC010000316.1:0-3605 GCF_044627735.1 Cupriavidus sp. CuC1
GCGACGAGACGACGATACAGGTCCTCAAGGAGGAAGGCAAAGCCGCGCAGAGCAAATCGTACATGTGGGTCTACCGCTGAGCGTGAGCGCGGGATTTGATGGAGAGGCGATCAAGGTAAATGATGGAGAAGGAGCGAGCCGCGAGAGCGGCTCGGCGAAGACCATCACGGCTGTTGATCGCGATGCGGTGGAATGGTGATGGACGTGCTCACGCCGGCGCTTCCGGCGCGGAGTTGATCTGCGAGTTGGAGTTGCGACTCGGCATGGCGCCGGACCTGCACGAGGTAATGCGACTCGACGAGCATCACCAGTTCGTGGAGATAGTCGAGGATCGCCGCGGCGTCCGCGTCGGTCAACTCGGGCAGGATGGGGCCGAGCAAGGGAAGGAAGGTCTGGTCTGTCATGGGATACTCAGCGCTTGCCGCGCCGGGTCTGGGTTGCGGTATAGGTTTCGAGGTAGAGCTTTTCGTCGATCTGCGGCAGTTCGCGCTGCGCAGCCTGGGCCAGCAGTTCGCCGGCCAGGTTCATCAGGATGCGATGGTTGCCGGCGGCATGCTCGCAGAGAGTCTGGCGCAGCGGATCGGTCATCAGGCTGGCGTTGCCGGCGCTAGCCAACAGGTGACTCAGGCAGGCCTGCAGTTCGTCCAGGGTGGCGGCCTCCAGGGCCAGGCGCGCGCGGATGCGGCTGCCCAGGGGGATCAGGTCGTCGCGGGTGAACTTGTCGGGCAGGCGGGCATCGCCGGCGAGCACCACGCACAGCAGCGCCTGCGAGTCGAAGCGCGCCGACGCCAGCAGGCGTAACTCCGAGAGGACCGGCGCGCTCATCTCCTGGGCTTCGTCGATCAGCAGCACGCAACGACGGCGGCTGGCGTCCAGATGGGCCAACCAGCGTTCGCGCAAGGCCTTGAAGCCACCCCAGCGGTTCTGCGGCTTGATCGGCACCGCAAAGATGTCGCTCAGCTCCCGGTAGAAGTCGGAGAGGCTGCTCTGTGGGTGGGTAATCGAGCCCACCATCAGGTCGGGCAGACGGGTCAGGCGCTGATGGAGCAGGCGCAAGGCGATGCTCTTGCCGGAACCGGGATCGCCATGCACCATGGCGAAGCCGCCTTCGCGTGCCAGGCCGTTCTCGATGCGCCAGCAGAAGTGATCGAGTCTGGGGTTCACGAAGACCGCTTCGACGGGGATGTCCTGCGCAAAGGGGTTGAACTTCAGGCCGTACAAGGCCAGCAGATTGGGTTGCATCATGGCTTCGCAGGCGGAGTCGGGGGCAGATAGGCGGGAGGCAAACCAGTGGCGGCGTGTTCGGCGAGCAACTGGCGCAGCAAGGGCGCGATGCCGTCCGGGCTGGATTCGGCTGCGGGTGCGACCCGCACTCGCCCGCGCAGCCCATCGGCATTGGCAGACTTATCCAGTGGGAAGACGGCAACCAGTGGCGTGCCGGTGCGCGCATCGACCAGTTCCACTTGGGAGAGGTCCCAGCGCGCATAGTGCAGGCAGACCTGCTCCAGATGGCGATAGGCGGACGGCACCTCGAAGCGCACGGCGTTGAGGGTGAAGGTGCCATCGGAACGGCGCTGGCGGCGATGTTCCTGGATCCGGAAGGCCCGGCGCAACGCCAGCGCCTCCGGGCAGGTCCGCGACACGTCGGCGCAAGACAGGTAGCGTTCGAGCGGCGCCGCGCCGAGCTCAGAGTGTGGCTTGCGATGGTATTCCTGCTCGACCCAGGCCTGGGTGGCCAGGTTCAGCTTGTCCAGCGTCAGATCAGGGTCGCCTTCGAGCATGGCCATCAGTCTGGATTCAACCTGCGCCCAGAAGCTCTCCTGCTTGGCATTCTGATACGGAGAATAAGGTAAGGTGGTCTGGTGCAGAATGCCCAGATGGGCAAGTCCCTCAGTAAATTCGTCGGCCAGCATGGCTGCACCGTTATCGCTCATGATGGCCCTTGGCAGGCCGCGCTTCATGAGTGCCTGCGAGACGCCGTGTACCAGCGACGCGGTCGTTTCGTCGAGGAACCACTGTAGGTGGCAGACCAGCCGGGAGTGATCGTCCATGACACACAGCAGCAAGGGCTTGTGCCACTGACCATCGGGCGTGAGGACCTTGCGCGAGCCGTGGTGGAAGTCCAGGTGCCAGAGCGCGGCCACGTGATCGACTTCGTAGCTGCGCACCTCCCGTTGTTCGCGCCGGGCGGCCGCGGCGATGGCGCCAGGGGTGGTCGAGCGTGGGGTCTTCTGGCGCACGAGGCCGTGGGCTTTGAGGTACCGGCAGACCGTCGTGTAGGAAGGCAGCACGATCGGCGTGCCCTTGAGGGCGGCGACGAGGTTGTCGTAGTGCAGTTGCATGGTCCAGCCGGGATGGGCGCGGTACTGCGCCACCAGCACGTCGGTGATGGCGGCGATCATGCTGGGGAAGTGGCCGTAATCGTCGCGCAGTCGATTCTTGAGTTGGGCGACTGGGTCGTGGACATAACGCGCGCGATAGAACCAGCGCTCGATGGTGGACGCGCCGAAGCGGACGTCGGCGCCGGTGACGGGATGGCGCCAGACCTTGGCCGCCAGCGCCTGCAAGGCGTCCTGCAGCGCGCCCTTGCCCGGCGGCGAGGCCAGCAATGGGCCGATGACCGAGAAGCGCAGGCGCGCCCATCGGTTACGGTGATCGATGGATAGTGACATAGCCCTCCCGAGGGGGTGTGGATGATGGGAAGGGAGGCTACGGGCTGACCAAATGCGCCGCCATCGACAAGTTCTGCGGATCGCAAGCTACATTGGACGCCCCTCAGTCATTGCGATCAGAGCGGGGGAAGCAAGAGACGCAGCAGCGCAGTGAGGCGGCCGGTGTCGGTGTCGGCCTGGACCGTCTGCAGCAGGCGCTCGGGATAGACAACGGCATCTGGCGCGGGCGGCAGACGACCCTGCAGCCACCGGCCGACGGGCGTGGCCGGGAAGGTATCGGTCCACCAGAGGCGCCAGCGTTTGAGCGTGACCCAACTGACATCCGGCAGCCCCTCTGTGCCGGAGCCGTGGGTGCGGCTCGATCGCAGCACCAGAATGATGGCCAGGTAGACGCGCCGGCCGAGGAACCGCACCGAACCTGGCGTCGTGCGTTTGCGGCAGCCGGCGCAGCATAGGCTCAGGCGCGTGCTGCAATCCGGGCGCGCCGCCGGCGGGCAACCCCGCGGCTTGCGGGGATAGTCGGCTCGGTGGAGTGGATGGCCACAATGGCAGCAGCCATTCTGATGGGCGGCTTGCATCAGGTCTTCGTCGATCTGGCGCAACAGGGTAAAGAACGCTGGCGTTTGTAGCAGGGCGTGGCACACTGGCGCAGTCTCCTTCATTGCTGGACACAATAAAGGCGACATCTTCTCTCAGGGCCGTGCTTGCACGATCCCTGAGGGAAGCTCTCTGGCTTCCCTCATCGTGCTTGATCAAATCTCACAGATTCGACATCACAAACGCCGCTCATGCTCACCGCAGCGCCGAGGATTGCGAGCATCCCGTGGTGCTGTTTGACTACCAGCGGGGGCGCGGACAGGAGTATCCGCAGGCGTTTCTCGCAGGCTACGAGGGCATGCTAATGACCGATGGCTACAGTGCCTGGCGTACCCT
>NZ_JBIUHC010000317.1:0-3576 GCF_044627735.1 Cupriavidus sp. CuC1
TCCTCGCGGCGGGCCAGCCCTCTTTGCCCCAGGGGAGTCATATTGACTAAGCCACCCCTCTCCCCGGCCCTCTCCCCTTGAGGGGAGAGGGAGAGACAGCCGTCGTCATGGCGCGCGGCTTTGGCCCGTTTGGCGGCTTCAGCTGGTGCATCAGGTTTGTCAGCGGTCAGACGGCGCGCCAGACCGCTGACAAAGCCGGAACTGCGTTGTCGTGCCCTCTCTCCCGCGCCGCCATGGCACAGCGTACCGGCATGCCGGGCTTCATGGCCGCGCTCTCTCTCCAGGCGTTGCCTTGCGCTGGCGCCGGGCGCGGGCGTGCAGGCGGCGCAGTATCACATCAAACGACTCCAGCTGCCGGGTGATTTCCGCCTGGCCTTGCTCCACCAGGTAGCCACGGAAGGCAACCGCCACGCGCGGCAGGCGCACCCCCGGCAGGTTCAGCACGTACCAGTCGCGCTCGATGGGATTGCCCTGCAGCGGCAGCAGGCCGATCAGCCCTGCCTGGAACTCCAGCGTGCAGGCGTGCAGGGAGAGAAACGCAACACCCAGCCCTGCCGACACCATCCGCTTGATCGCCGCGTTGCTGGACAGCTCGGAACCCAGCGGCAGCCGCAGGCCGGCCTCCCTGAACAGACGCTCCACGGTGTTGCGCGTGCCCGAGCCGCGCTCGCGCACCAGCAGGTTCTCCTCCACCAGGTCCTGCAGCGTGAGATTGCGGCGCGCCATCAATGGATGGTCCGGCGCCGCGATAAATGCCATGGGGTGCTTGGCGAACGGCGTCGCCTGCGTGCGGATATCCGTGGGCGGCCGGCCAATGATGGCAAGGTCGATCTCATGCATGGCCAGCATCCGCAAGATCTCCTCGCGGTTGCCCACATGGAGCTTGATCTTGACGTCGGGCTGGTCCGCCGTGAATGCCACCAGCATCGACGGCAGCAGGTACTCCGCCGTCGTGATGGCGCCGACCCGCAGCGTGCCGGCCAGGTTGCCCTTGAGCGCCGCCACCTCCTCGGTGGCTTCGCGCCACAAGCGCAGGATCTGCCCGGCGTAGCCCGCCATCACCTCGCCCGCGGGCGTGAGCTGCGTGCCCCTGCCCGCGCGCTGCAGCAGCGGCGCCCCGATCGCTTCTTCGAGCAATTTGAGCTGCAGCGAAACCGTTGGCTGCGTGATGTGCAACTCCTCCGCCGCGCGGGAAACGCCCCCCAGGCGGGCAATGGCGTCGATGGCATTGAGCTGCCGGAAGGTGGTGGTGCGATTCATAGTAGAAAACCTATCGGTCGGTTTTATAAACCAATTTTTCAATATGAAGCGGCTACCTTATAGTGCCCTGACCGGAAACGCAATCGCGTCCGCGTATCGAAACGCAGTGCATATGGAGACGGGAAATGTCGCTTGAATTGCTGGTGCTTACCTTGGACGATGTGCTCATCCGCGCGGACGATCCGCGCAAGTCCGGCTTCGACGCAGCACCACGAGAACGCGACGCCCTGCTCCGCTGGCATGAGGATGCCTGCACCGAAGCGCGTGCCGGCCAGTCAATCCGGATCCGTGGCCAGGCGCTGCAGCTCATGCGCAGCGCGGAGCTGGACGGCGTGCGGCTGGCGCTTGCCGCGCCCATCTCTTCGCGCAAGCTGCGGGTCCTGCTCGATGGCGCCATCGGGCCTGACTGGATGGATCGCTTTGCGGTCATCGCCACGGCGGATGCGCTGTCTCCCCGGGAAACCGAGATCGAACTCTACCGGCTGATCCTGCACACGGCCGACGTGCCGGCGCACCGCGCCTTGCTGGTCGGTGCCACGCAGAGCAGCCTGCGCGCCGCGCAGGCTGTCGGCATGCATACGGCCACTGTCCGGCCCGCCTATGACGATGCGCCGCGCCAGGCAGGCGGATCGACCGTGCTGTGCGGCTCCCCGGATGCCGTCTGGCCGGACTTCCACGCGCTGGAATGCAGCGTGGCCGGCCAGCGGCAACCGGATGCGCACGCGGCAACAAGACAACAACCCCGGAGCTTCCCATGACAACCATTGTGATCGTTGGCGGCGGCGCCGCCGGACTGCAGGTAGCCACCCGTCTCGCCAGGCGGCTGGGCAAGCGAGGGCAAGCCGAGATCGTGCTGGTCGACCGCAGCTCCACGCACCTGTGGAAGCCCTTGCTGCATGAAGTGGCCGCGGGCAGGCTCGAGCCCGTGGTTCACCATACGTCTTTCGCATTGCAGGCCGAGCGCCACGGGTTCCGCTACGTGCAGGGTGATCTGCAAGCGGTGGACCGCATCAACCGCACCATCTGCGTGGCCCTTGCCGGCACAGGGCATGGCGAGGACGGACAGGTCCAGTCGATCGGCTACGACAAGCTTGTGCTAGCCGTTGGCGGCGTGACGCAGTACTTCGGCGTGCCCGGCGCGCGTGAACACGCCCTGACGCTGGACAGCGTGAGCAGCGCGGAGCAGGTGCGCGACCGTGTGTTCACCGCCTTGCGCCGCCGGACCGCGCAGGCTGATGCCCAACCGCAAGCGCCCACGGGAAAGGTCCGGGTAGCCATCGTCGGCGCGGGTGCGACGGGTGTGCAGCTTGCAGCGCAGTTGCGTCGCACCTCCAGCGTGCTCAATCGCTATGGCATCCATCGGCTCGACCCGGTAAAGGGAGTGGAAATCTGCCTGATCGAGGCCTCCGCCGGCGTTCTCCCCGGCCTGGGAACCCGGATCGCGGATCGCGTCGGCGAGCAGCTCGCGCGGCTGAGCATCCATGTGCAGTGCAACGCCCGCGTGACCTCCGTCAGCGAGAGCGGCCTGACCATTGCGGGGCAGCCACCCATGCAGGCGGACGTCGTGGTGTGGGCGGCCGGCATTGCCGCGCCGGGCATGCTGGCCAGCTTCGGGCTGCCGGTGAATGCCAAAGGGCAGATCCGCGTGCTGCCCACCCTGCAGAGCGTCGAGGACGAGCATATCTACGCGATCGGGGACTGCGCGAGCTGCCGGCCCCAGGATCTCGAAGCGGAACTCCCGACGCGCGCGCAGGTTGCCTATCAGCAAGCGCTGTATCTTTCGCAGGCGCTGCCACGGCGCCTGGCCGGCAAGCCCATCGAGGGGTTCCGCTACCGCGACTATGGCTCGCTGGTCTCGCTGGCGGGAAGCCGCACCATCGCCAACCTGGCTGCGCCTGGCAAGGACAGCGGCTGGCATATCGAAGGCCGCCTCGCCGCCCTGCTCCACCATGCCGTCTATCGCCGGCACGTGCTCGCCATCCACGGCTGGGGACGCGCGCTGGGCATGACGCTGGCCCAGGGGCTGGAACGTTTGCTGGCTGCGGGGACGCGGCTGCATTGAGGTGTATTGAGGATGGCGCCATCCTAGGCCGGCACTGCGGCGCCGGCCGCGCTGAATTGTCGGAGTCCCTGCTTTCCCACCAGGGCACCGCAGCGCAGAAGGAAGAGCGCAGGGCCTGCATCGAACGGCTGCTACTGGCGCCCTGAATCGAAAAAGAGGCACAGACTGTGCCCCTTTGCTTGCTGACAAAGCCGGATCTGCGTTGTCGTGCTCCCCTCTCCCGCGCGCGGGAGAGGGGCTGGGGGAGAGGGCGG
>NZ_JBIUHC010000318.1:0-3548 GCF_044627735.1 Cupriavidus sp. CuC1
GAGGGTTGGCCGCTATTCGCAAATATGTGAAGCTTCAGATATCCGCGATTACCCACACCGGCAGATTAGGCGAAGCGCCATGTAGACGACGGCGCCCCTGCCGTGTTCAGGCGGGATCGCGCGAGATGAGTTGTGTGGCAATGGTTCGCATAATGTCCTGAACTTTTCCTACCGACCATGGTGGCCGGCAAGGAGAAGATAATGGCGCAGTCTGAACTGGCGCGCGGCAAGGAGGGCTCCGCGACGCCTGTGCTGTCAATTACGAGCGCAGCCGAATTCCTCAGCGAGTTTGACGCGTATCTGGGCACCGCCAAGGGCCTGGCGGAGGGCACCCGCCGGAAGTATTGCCGGTTTGTCCAAGGCTTCCTGGATGGGTGGTGTGGCGACAGTCCACCGAGTTGGCAAGACCTGTCAATCGAAGATCTCCGCGCATATCTGCGTCACGAACTCTCGAGCAAGAGGCGCCGACCATCGAACTCGCCGATCGTCGCGCTGCGCGCGATGCTGCGTTTTCTCGCCGTCAGGGGACTGGTGCCGCCCGGACTCGAGGAAACGCTGCCACGAATCCGGCGATGGCGTCACGCGACGCTTCCAGCGAGCCTGTCGAGCGACGATGTGGATCGGCTCATCAAATGCGTGGCCGACGCTGCTACGTTTCAGCCGCTGCGGAACACGGCAATCATGCTGCTGCTCGCGAGGACCGGGATGCGGGCCGCTGAAGTCGTGCACCTCAGTCTGGATGACGTGGACTGGGCCGGCGGCATCATTCATATCCGAGGGGCCAAGTCTCGTCGTGACCGAGACCTGCCGCTCTTCCACGACGTCGGACGCGCCTTGCTCGCGTACATCAAACGGGAGCGTCCTTCATCGTCGTACAGGACGATCTTCCTGCAAGCGGTAACGCCAGCGCGACCACTCACAGACTCGAGCGCAATTTCCAAGATCGTCCGGCGCGCCTTGAATCGTGCAGATCTCGCTTCCGCACGCGGTGCGGCACATCTCTTACGCCATGCCGCGGCAACAAACATGCTGACCCGCGGCACGAGCTTCAAGAACATCGCCGACGTGTTGGGCCATCAGTCCCTGCAGTCCACCGCCACCTATGCGAAGCTCGACTTGCCTTCGCTGTCGCGCATCGCCATGCCGTGGCCGGGAGACAGATCATGAACGGTGAGGAACTTCAGGATCTGCTGAACCGCTACTTCGAACACCGCGAATTGCTGGGTTACCGGTATACCCATGGCGGAATCCTCGCACATTTCGTTCAAGACTATGCCATCGAGCATCCGGGCGAATCGATCAAGGCCAATGATGTACTCGAATGGGTCACGCGGGTTCACCGTGCGCCTCCAACCCAGTCCGCTATCCTCAGTGCCCTGCGTGGATTTCTGCGCTTCGTAAAGGCTGTCGATCCGGCAACCTCAGTTCCCGACAACCATCTGCTGCCATCCCCACGTCGCAATCCCCCGTACATCCTGAGCGCAGAACAACTGCAATCAATCCTGCACGCAGCAACGACTGCGCGACCGCGGGGCGGCCTGCGCGCCGACGCCTACGTCGCGGTACTGGGGCTGCTTGCCAGCTCTGGGCTACGCATCAGCGAAGCATTACACCTCAAGGAAACCGACGTGCACCTGCGGGATGAGCCGCCCCATGTCGTCGTTCGTGAAACGAAATTCAAGAACTATGCCGCATTCCTGGCAATGCCGATCAGGCTGAGATTGGATCACGATGATGCTGGCAAAGAGCCAGCAGGACGTCATTCTGAGGTCGCCTGGATCGGCATAGTTTCAATGGCTTCAGACCCTTGAGAAACCGTTCCGCCCAAGGTCCCTCTGGCATCGAGCGAGTGCGACCCGCGTTTTCGGGTACAACTTCTCCATGACCTGCTGCGCCTCTCGTAAAAGCGAGCCTGACATCCATCAGACTATGCCGATCATTTTTCGTTGATTCCCTTTGAATTGGCCGTCGCCCCGTTCAAATCGAACATAGTTAACGATGCGGCATAGCGGTGACTACGCCGCTAGCGGCGTAGCAAGAAGTCACGCATCGTGCCTTTGCACCCGACGACCGCAGTCCATCTGAAGGAGTACGCCGACCGGCGCGAGCATAAGTGTCATGCAAGGCAGTCGACGATGTTCTTCGTCACAGATTTCGGACACCCCCTCGATCAGAACTCCCTTTGGCGGTGGTTTTCGTGTGCAACGGCGAAACTCGGATTGCATTTGCCGGATGGACGACGGCCGACCTTACATTCGCTTCGTCACTCATTCGCCGTTCATCGCCTAACGCAATGGTATGAAGACGGGGCGTCGGCAGCAGAACTGGCCCCGACTCTCTCCGTCTATCTCGGTCACGCCAGCCCCAGAGAGAGCTACTGGTACGTCTCGTCGACTCCTGGGCTACTGGGCAGTGCATTGAGCCGTTTCGCCGCATTCGCAGGTATGGGAGATCAATCATGAAGCATACCGATGCCCTTGTTGGGCCACTGCTCCAGGAATTCTTCGTCAAGCATCTGATGACGCACCGAAATGTCAGTCCCCAAACGCTCTGGAGTTACCGCGATGCGTTTCGCCTCCTGCTTCGATTCGTTGACGCGAAGATGCATATCGAACCGGTGGCACTCAATCTCGTTCACCTCAGTCCGTCAGTTATTCTGGCCTTCCTCGACAGTCTTGAAATGGAGCGCAACAATACAGTGCGATCTCGCAACGCCAGATTGGCGGCCGTTCGCTCGTTCTTTCGCTGGGTCGCCATATCCAGGCCCGATTTTGCCGGCCTGGCCACGTCCGTCCAGGCGATCCCGACCAAACGTGCCGATCGTCGTCTGATCTGCGCGTTGTCGCGGCCTGAAATTCAAGCGATTCTTGGCGCTCCTGACCTCTCGACGCCGTGCGGACGACGTGATCATGCGATGCTGCTGACGATGTATAACACCGGCGCACGAGTTTCAGAGATTACGACAATGGTGTGCAGCCAGGTGGAACTCGGCAGTCGCAGCAGCTTCGTGCATCTCCATGGCAAAGGGCGGAAGGAGCGATGTGTACCACTCTGGGCCAGGACGGCTGATGCGATCAGGAAATGGATGCGCGAGCAGGATGCGGTGCCGACGTCGCTGTTGTTCACCAACTACCGCGGCGAGAAGCTGACCCGCAATGGCGTCGACTGCATCCTGAAGAAGGCGATCGCCGGCGCAGTGCATACCTGTCCGAGTCTGTCGAAAAAGCACATCTCGCCTCACGTCATAAGGCACGCGACGGCGACGCATCTGTTGCAGGCTGGCGTCGACATCAGTGTCATCGCATTGTGGCTGGGCCATGAAAGTATCGACACGACGCACATCTACATGGAGTCTAACCTTGCGCACAAGGAAGAAGCGCTAGGTCGCCTGCAGCCTGCCGGGCGGCGTACGCCGCGTTTTCACGCAACCGACAAGGTCATGGCGTTCCTCGAAACCCTCTGATTATGCGCACCGCAACGGCCGGGGTTTCGTGCTCCAGACGGCTCCCTGGCCGTCGCTTCGCCTAATCTGCCGGTGTGGGTAATCG
>NZ_JBIUHC010000319.1:0-3487 GCF_044627735.1 Cupriavidus sp. CuC1
GCCGGGGGCCGCTTCTGCACGGCCGGGGCCGGGCGTGGCGGCGCCACGGGAGCCGGTGGCTCCGGCGGCGGCAGCAGGATGGCTTCGAGCGGCGGCAGCGCGGTCGGGTCCCGCGGCAGCCCGGGCATATGCAGCAGCCCCAGCACTGCCAGCAGGTGGGCGGCCAGCACAAGCACAAGCGCAACCGCCCAGCGCAGGCGGCGCGAGGTAGGCTTACGGGTGAGGGCCGTTCGGCCCGCTCGTCGGGCTGCCGCCAAGATAACCAAGCTCCGAAGAAATCTGCCAGGCGATATCGCGCACATGACGGTCGACCGCACCGCCCCATTCTGCATCGAATACGCTCTGCGCGCCCAGCACGATCAGCGCCATCGCCACGTGGCCGTTGGCGTCGAACACCGGCATCGAGAACGCATTGATGCCTGGCAGCACGCCGCCTTTGACACGCGCCGCGCCGTGGGCGCGAACGTCTTCGCAGACCACGTCATAGTCGGTCAGCGAGCGCGGCAGGTCCGGAATATCGTCATGGCCGCGCTCCGCCAGTTCCCGTTCGACCAGCGGCCGCGTTTGTTGTTTCGGCAGGTAGGCGCCGTACAGCCTGCCGGTGGCGGAGTTGAGCATGGGCATCACGTCGCCCAGACGCAGGCTGACCGTGACCGGGTGGCTGGATTCCTCCCAGTGCACGATGGTCGGGCCGTGGTTGCCCCAGACGGCAATGCCGATGGTCTGGTCCATTTCGTCGCGCAATTGCGACAGGATCGGGCGGGCCTTCTTGACCGGATCGAGCCGGTTCAGGCCGGCGAGGCCCAGTTGCAGCGCGAACGGCCCGAGGTCGTAGCGCCCGCCAACCGGATCCTGCACCACCATGCCGAGCCGCTGGAAGCTGACCAGGTAACGGTGCGCCTTGGCCGGGTTCATGTCGGCGGCGGCGGCGAGGTCACGCAGCATCATGGCGCGCGGCGATGCGGCCAGCGCCTGCAGCAGCTTGAAGCCAACCTCGATCGATTGGATGCCGGAACGCAGCTTGGAATCGTCTTCTTCAAGTTCGGTCATGCGGCAACGGGGGCAAGGGATTAGAAAAGAAATGCATAACTCACATTTCCGGCTGCGCGCACGCAAAGCAATCATGCTGGCCGGCCCATGAATTTACTATAGCGAAATCGATTTACCAATTTTTAAACCGTCGGTAGACTTTGAGCGCACAAATACAGGTCGGGGCGAATCGATATCTTCGGCACCGGCCAATACCGGCGCGGGCATGCCGCCATGCAATCCAGATGGCGCGGCGCGGCCGCTTTCTACAGGAGACGAAGATGACCCGCATTTCCCCCTTCGGCCAACGCCCCGCCCTGCAAGCATGGCGCGCCTGCGCCGCGCCGTTGCTAGCCGCGCTGACGCTGGGCGCCGCCGCGTTCCAGCCCGCCCGTGCCGCCGACAACTGGCCCACCCAGCCGATCCGCTGGGTAGTGCCCTACCCGGCCGGCGGCGGCACCGACGTGGTGGCGCGCACGCTGGGCCAGGCCATCACCCCGGCGCTGGGCCAGCAGGTGGTGATCGACAACCGCCCGGGCGCGGCCACCATTGTCGGCGCCGACGCGGTGGCGCACAGCAAGCCCGATGGCTACACCCTGCTGACCGCCGATACCGCCACCCTGGCGGCCAATCCGTCGCTGTACAAGAAGCTGCCCTACAACGCCGACAAGGACTTCGTGCATGTGGGGATGGTGGCGCGCTTTCCGCTGATCCTGGTAGCAACGCCGAACTTCCCGGCGCGCACGCTCAAGGAAGCCATCGACTACGTGCAGAAGAACCCCGGCAAGGTGAATTTCGCCTCGCCGGGCGCGGGCAGCCCGCATCACCTGGCCATGGAGCTGTTCATGGATCAGACCAAGACCAGGATGACGCACGTGCCCTACAAGGGCGCCGCGCCGGCGGTGCAGGACCTGCTTGCCGGCCAGGTCGAACTGATGTTCCTTGACCTCGCCTCCGGCCAGCAGAACGTGGCGGCCGGCAAGGTGCGCGCGCTGGGCGTGGCCACGCCCAAGCGCTTGACGGCCCTGCCCGCGGTGCCGACGGTGGCCGAAGCCGGCGTGCCCGGCTTCGAAGCCTATGCCTGGCAAGGCGTGGTGGCGCCGGCCGGCACCCCCAAGCCGGTGGTGACCCGCCTGAACGCCGAACTGGTCAAGGCGCTCAAGAGCGCCGAGGTGCAGAAGCGCTTCGAGGGCATCGGCGTGGAGCCGGTCTCCAGCACGCCCGAGGAATTCGCGCAGTACGCGCGCGCCGAAGCCGAGCGCTGGGGCAAACTGATCAAGGCCAAGGGCATCACGGTAGACTAGCGGGCTGCTTTTTATGCTTTTTCCGTGCTTTTTCCGCTTGATCTGCTTGATCTGCTCATTCCTTAACGTACTGCTTACATGAAACTCGCCACCCTCAAGGACGGCTCGCGCGACGGCCAGCTCGTGGTTGTCTCGCGCGACCTGAAGACCGCCCATTACGCCAACGATGTCGCCGGCAAGCTCCAGACCGTGCTGGACGACTGGAACTTCTACGCGCCGCAGTTGCAGGACGTCTCCGATGCCCTGAACGCGGGCCGCGCGCGCCATCCCTTCGCCTTCGACCCCAGGGCATGCATGGCGCCGCTGCCGCGCGCCTACCAGTGGGCCGATGGCTCCGCCTACGTGAACCACGTGGAGCTGGTGCGCCGTGCGCGTGGCGCCGAGATGCCGCCGGAGTTCTGGACCGACCCGCTGATGTACCAGGGCGGCTCCGACGACATGATCGGCCCGCACGACGATATCGTGTGCGCCAGCGAAGCCTTCGGCATCGACTTCGAGGCCGAGATCGCCGTCATCACCGGCGACGTGAAGATGGGCGCCAAGCCCGAGCAGGCTGCCGACGCCATCCGGCTGATCATGCTTGCCAACGATGTGTCGCTGCGCAACCTGATCCCCGCCGAGCTGGGCAAGGGCTTCGGCTTCTTCCAGAGCAAGCCTGCCACGGCGTTCTCGCCGGTGGCGGTCACGCCCGACGAGCTGGGCGAGGCCTGGCGCGAGCGCCGCGTGCACCTGCCGATGACCGTCCACTGGAACAGCAAGAAGGTGGGCGCGCCCGACTGCGGCACCGACATGGTGTTCGATTTCGGCCAGCTCATCGCCCATATCTGCAAGACGCGCAATGTGCGCGCCGGCAGCATCGTCGGCTCGGGCACGATCTCCAACGTCGACCGCAGCAAGGGCTACTGCTGCATCGCCGAGAAGCGCATGCTGGAGATCATCGACGGCGGCCAGCCGGTCACCGGCTTCATGAAGTACGGCGACGCGGTCAAGATCGAGATGTTCGATGCGCAAGGGCGCTCGGTGTTCGGCGCGATCGACCAGCTGGTGTCGGCAAAGAACTGAGACCGGGCCTAGGCGCAATACTGTTCACTTCACAACCACTTTGGGGGCGATTCGCTGATTCAGCGGCTCGGATCGCCGCCGGATTCGGAAAT
>NZ_JBIUHC010000320.1:0-3417 GCF_044627735.1 Cupriavidus sp. CuC1
GAGCGCGAGCGCGCCGCGCGCGCCGTGGTGGTGGTCCGGGCTGGGCCTGGCCGGCGTCGGCCTGGCCGGCACCTTGGCGGGCGCGTTGCTGGTCTCGGCCGTGCTGGCCACGGTGCCGGCGCCGGCCGCCATCGATCTGCCCTACGCATCGACCGGCTTCGGTGGCACGGCGCATAACGGGAGCGAGGAATGAACGAGCGTACGCCGAAGCGGCTCAAGGTAGCGCTGGCGATCTCCGTGCTGGTCAACGTGTTCTTGCTGGGCGCGATTGGTGGTGGCGGCTATCGCTGGTACGCCCTGGAGCGCCATGCGGCCGCGCAGCCGCGCGGCCTGCGCTTTGCCGCCGACGGGCTGGAGGCCGAGCAGCGCAGGCAGTTCCTGCAAGGCTTGCGCGCGGCGCGCCGTGCCGCAGCGTCGGACGTGGACGCCGCGCGCGACGGACGCCACCAGGTGGAGCAATTGCTGCGGCAGCCGCAGTTCGAGCGTGACGCGCTGGCGGCGGCATTAGCCCGCACGCGCGAGGCCGATGCCGCGGTGCGCACCCGGCTGGAAGGCAGCGTGGTGGAATTCGCCGCCACGCTGTCGCCCGCGGATCGGGAGAAGCTGGCCGATGCACTGGTCCAGCGCGGCCCGCTGCGCACGGCGCCGGCGCGGCCCGCGAAGGCAGCGCCATGACGCGGCGATCGAGAACAACAGCAAAGCTGTGGTTGATGCCGAGGACGAGGATTTCCCAGGGGAGCAACACATGACAAACACCGCCATGACGGCCGCGGCTGTCGCGGTCAACCGGTTCGGGCTGGGCGCGCGCCCGGATGAGCCGCTGCCGGCCGATCCGCGCGGCTGGCTGCTGGGCCAGTTCGAGCGCTACGAGGCCAGGCCCGCCTCCTGGAGCGCGCAGCCGGGCACAGCCGCGTTGGCCGGCGAGTTCGGCGCCCAGCAGCGCGAGGTGCGCCAGGCGCAGGCCGACGCGAAGACCGCGGCGCGCCAGCAATTGCAGCGCGAGACGCGCGAGGCTTATCGCGATGCCGTCGATGCGCGCGTGATCAGTGCGCTGGTCACGCAGGCGCCGTTCGTCGAGCGGCTGGTGCATTTCTGGTCCAACCACTTCGCGGTCTCGGTGGAGAAGCCGGCCGTAGCCGCGCTGGCCGGCGCCTTCGAGGCCGAGGCAATCCGTCCCCATGTGCTCGGACGCTTCGAGGACATGCTGGTCGCGGTGGAGCGCCATGCCGCCATGCAGGTCTTCCTGGACCAGGTCCGCTCGATCGGCCCCGACAGCATGGCCGCGCGGGTGGCCGCGCAGCGTGCGCCCGAGCGCCAGCTTGGATTGAACGAGAACCTCGCGCGCGAAATCCTGGAGCTGCATACGCTCGGCGTGCGCAGCGGCTACCAGCAGGCCGATGTGACCGAGTTCGCGCGGGCGCTGACCGGCTGGAGCATCGGCGGCCTCGGCGCGCGCGTGGACGGCGAGCCCGGGCGCTTCCAGTTCCGCGCGCGCGTGCATGAGCCCGGCACCCGCACCATCCTGGGCCGCAGCTATCCGCAGCAAGGTGAAGCGCAGGCGCTGGCCGTGCTGCATGACCTCGCGCAGAGCGAAGCCACGGCCAATCACCTGGCCACCAAGCTGGTCCGCCACTTCGTCGCCGACGTGCCGCCGCCCGCGCTGGTGGCGCGCTTGTCCGAGGCTTATCAGCGCAGCGGTGGCGCGTTGCCCGAGATGTACCGCGCGCTGGTGCAGTCGCCCGAGGCGTGGGCCAGCGAGCCGGCGAAATTCAAGACGCCTTGGGAGTGGACCCTCTCCTCCTTGCGCGGGTTGGGTTTGCGCGAGGCGGGCGCACTGCACTTCGCGCCCATGTTGACCCAGCTCGGCCAGCCGGTCTGGCGGCCGGGCTCGCCCGCGGGCTACGACGACATCGCTGCAAGCTGGGCCGCGCCCGATGCGCTGGTGCGCCGGGTTGAGATGGCGCAGCGCCTGGCGGCGCGCGTCGGCGATCGGATCGATGCGCGCGAGCTCGGCCCCAAGCTGCTCGCCGGCACGCTGTCGGCGCCGACCTCGGCCGCCATTGCGCGCGCCGAAAGCGCGCAGACCGCACTGGCCTTGCTGCTGGTGTCGCCCGATTTTCAACGGAGGTAATTGCCATGTTTTCCCGCCGAGATTTCCTCCGCGCGGCCGGCGGCGCCGCTGCCATGCTTGCGTTGCCGCGCCTCACGCTCGCCAGCGTGGATTCCGATCGCCGCTTTGTCTTCGTCATCCAGCGCGGCGCCGCCGATGGCTTGAACACGGTCATTCCCTACGCCGATCCCGGCTACGCCCGCCTGCGTGGCGCGCTGGCCATCGACGCAGCGCAAGCCACGCGGCTCGACGGCACCTTTGCGCTGCATCCCGCGTTGACGGAGACGGCACGGATGTACAGCGCGGGGCAGGCGCTGTTCGTGCATGCGGTGGCATCGCCCTACCGGGAGCGCTCGCATTTCGACGGGCAGAACGTGCTGGAGACCGGCGGCGCCGCGCCCTACCAGGTCAAGGACGGCTGGATGAACCGCCTAGTGAGCCTGCTGCCCAAGCGGCTGGATAACGCCATCGCCTTCGCGCCCACGGTGCCGGCGGCGCTGCGCGGGCCGGTGGAAGTCGGCTCCTATGCGCCATCGGCGCTGCCTTCGGCGCCCGATGACCTGCTCACGCGCGTCGGGCAGCTCTACGAGATGGACGCGCAACTGCACCCCCTCTGGAACGCGGCCATGCAAGCCCGCGGCCTGGCCGGCGACGCCGGCGCGCGGCAGGACCCCGCCAGCCTTGGCCGCCTTGCCGCCGGTTTCCTGGCCCGCGCGGACGGGCCGCGCATCGCCATGATCGAGACCGGCGGCTGGGATACGCACAGCGCGCAAGCGCCGCGGCTGGCGGCCCGGCTCAAGGCCCTCGACACCATGCTAGCCGCGCTGCGCGACGGCCTCGGCCCCGCATGGGACCGCACCACTGTGCTGGTGGCCACCGAGTTCGGACGCACGGCCACCGCCAACGGCACGGGCGGCACCGATCACGGTACTGGCGCGGTGGCGATGCTGGTGGGAGGGGCGGTCAAGGGTGGGCGTGTCATGGCCGACTGGCCGGGTTTGGGGCAGGGGGCGCTCTACCAGGGGCGCGATCTGGCGCCGACCATGGGGTTGGATGGGTTGATCGCCGCGGCTGCGGGGCAGAGTTTCGGGTTGGATGAGGGGCGGGTTGGAGGGGTGTTGTTTGGGGAGGTTTGGAAGGGGGGGAGGATGGGGGAGTTAGTGGGGGTGTGATTGTGTTGCTTGCTTGTGGCCCCGCTGATGTAGGGGGCTCTTGTGGGCGGGGTTTTATTGCTTCTAGCTGCTGTCGCGGCTGTACGGGGTTGGCCGTTTTAGAACGTGTGAGATGTCACTTTTCTTTACTCGTAA
>NZ_JBIUHC010000321.1:0-3397 GCF_044627735.1 Cupriavidus sp. CuC1
GTTTACAGGCGAAAAAACGGGTCCCGGCTGAAAGACGGGACCCGTTTTGCGTTTCAACAGATTTTGTTAACGGCTAGATCGATGAGGGCGACTTTTCGATTCTAGTATTGGTCGGATGTGTGGGCAGCCCCAACAAAGGGCTTTGGTTGCATCGCCGCGACACGACAAATAACGGCAGAAGGCGGCAGGACTTCACCCCTAACTAGAAGGGGCAATCAAGGAAGGCGTAGGGGAACGGGGGCTGCGCTGGCGACATCGCACTCCGCGCCGAGTCGTTGGAGAATTGCAAGAGCCAGTCGGCTATGTTTGAAATGCTAAATGCTGATCCCTGCGAGCGCGGGGGCTGCGTAATCTCTTTGCGAGCACCTCCGCCAATGCCGGTTTCCACCTGCGGCGTCCTGCCCAGGGGGCACTGGCTGTGGGACAGATGCCGGCCATGTAGCGTCGCGGTCAAGGCCACATGGCTCCTATCAGTCGGGAAGCGCCGATCGAGGAGCGACCAACGGAGTGCTTACCGGCCATCCGCAGATCTGCACGCCACTGCCCAAAGCTTCCGCACGTGGGTATCTCGGTGCCCGCAACTGCCGGAGCGCCTGCGCATTGTGGTGACTACCTTAAAACGTACTGCTCGCAGCAAAATGGTTACCCTAAACGTACCGATCGCCGCACAAACCGGCATCTGGGTATCATGGCATCGTCGACGGCCTGGTAGGGCGCGACTTCGATCGATCCGCTGGATGCCTATTATCCCAATTCCAGCTGCTATGGTGGCAACAGTGCTGGCCTTGAAATGCCGTACCGGACGCACTAATCTTGTGCGAGCAGGAGAATGCTCTCTGCGCTGAACAATCGGGAATAATTTTTTGTCGCGGCGCGAGAGATTGGCGCTGTCCGTCAGGATCCAGAAGCTCGAGATTGAACTCAATGCTCTCTACCGACCTCCCGACGGCCGCACTGGATGACCTTTGCGTCAACACGCTTCGCTTCCTGTCCGTCGACGCAGTGCAGAACGCCAACAGTGGCCACCCCGGCTTGCCGCTGGGTGCGGCGCCGATGGCCTATGTGCTTTGGACCCGCTTTCTCAAGCATCATCCGGCCAATCCGCTCTGGTTCGACCGGGACCGTTTCGTGCTATCCGCGGGCCACGGCTCGGCGCTGCTATACAGCTTTCTCCACCTCGCAGGATATGATCTGCCGCTCGAACAGCTTCGGCAATTCCGGCAGTGGGGCAGCATCACGCCGGGCCACCCGGAGCGAGGCCTGACGCCGGGCGTCGAAGTGACAACCGGACCGCTCGGTCAAGGCTTTGGCAACGGCGTGGGCATGGCGATGGCGGAAGCGAATCTGGCCGCTCGCTTCAACCGCGATGGCTTCGACATCATCAATCACTTTACCTACGGCATCGTGAGCGACGGCGACCTGATGGAAGGCATCGCGTCCGAAGCCGCTTCACTGGCTGGGCATCTGCATTTGGGCAAGCTGATCTACCTGTACGACGACAATGGCGTCACGCTCTCCGCAAGCACGGGTATCACGTTTACCGAGGATGCTGCGCAGCGCTTTGATGCCTATGGCTGGCATACCCATTTGGTAGAGGACGGCAACGACCTGCCGTCCATCGAGCAGGCACTGCAAGCCGCCCACGCCGAGACCAGGCGACCGTCTCTGATCCTGGTGCGCACGCATCTCGGTTACGGGTCGCCCAACAAGCAGGACACATTTGAAGCGCACGGTTCGCCGCTCGGCGTGGAAGAGGTCCAATTGACCAAGCAGATCCTCGGCTGGCCGGTGGATCCGCCGTTCCACATTCCCGAACCTGCGCACTCGCATTTTCTTGAGGCGAGCGAGAGGGGAGAGCAGGCCGAAGGGGAATGGCGCCAAAAATTCTCCGCCTACGAAAAGCAATTTCCCGATCTTGCGGTGGAGCTAGGACAACGCATGCGTGGCGGAGTCACTGGGGACTCTTCCGGATGGGAGGCGGCGATCCCGCAGTTTCCCGCGGACAGCAAAGGCATGGCCACGCGCGCCGCATCGGGGACGGTCATGAACACCATCGCGCCGCTGTTTCCCGCGCTGATCGGCGGCTCCGCGGATCTGGACCCGTCGACCTATACCGCGCTGAAAGGGTTGGGGGACTTTGAGCCAACCAACATTAGCGCAGCTGACAGACAGGGTTCCAACGGCGGGGGCTGGAGCCGCGCCGGCCGCAATCTGCATTTTGGCGTGCGAGAGCATGCCATGGGCGCGATCATGAACGGCATGGCGGCGCACGGCGCAATGGTGCCGTTCGGCGCGACCTTCCTGATTTTCTCCGACTACATGCGCCCGGCGATTCGCCTTGCCGCGCTGATGGGCCTGCACGTTATCTACGTCTTCACCCACGACAGCATCGCGCTGGGCGAGGACGGCTCCACGCATCAGCCAGTGGAGCAGCTTGCCAGCTTGCGCGCGTTGCCACGCCTAGTCGTGATTCGGCCCGCGGACGCCAACGAAGCCGCCATCGCCTGGCGCGTCGCGCTGGCAACCTGCGACCGGCCGGTGGCACTGGTGCTCACGCGGCAAAACGTTCCCACCCTGGACCGTACGCAATTCGCCGCCGCGGACGGCTTGCAGCGAGGCGCTTACATTCTGGCAGATGCTCCGAACGGCAATCCGGAATTGATCCTGATCGCCAGCGGCTCGGAAGTCTCGCTGATCGTCGCTGCACAGATCAAACTGGCGCAGGAGAACATCCAGGCACGTATTGTCTCGATGCCAAGTTGGGAACTATTCGATGCTCAGCCGAAGGATTACCGTGAAGCGGTATTTCCCCCTCAAGTCGCTGCCCGGTTGGCGGTCGAGGCAGGCGTCTCGCAAGGCTGGCACCGCTTTGTTGGCGACCGCGGCGATGTGCTGGCGGTAGACGGCTTCGGCGCATCGGCCGCGGGCGAGATCGTGATGCGCGAATACGGCTTTACCGTAGAGAACGTTTGCAGGCGGGCGGCTTTGCTGCTCAGCCCATAACAGAGGCTGTGTGAACACTCGCGGCGTTCTCAGGCTCCAAGCGCGGCATCGACAATTGCCTTTGCCTCCCTTACGGTCCGGCACAGATGATCCTCGCCTTGAAGGCTCTCCGCGTAGTTGTAGATATCTTCCTGCCAATATGACGTGCGTCACCTATCCCTGATAGATTAGTGAGCAACGAGGTAGGTATGACCGTCAACAACTCATCCAAGGCAACGATGGCTGCCGTCAAGAATGTGTCCGATCCGGGCGCAACGCAAGGAGCCCGTAGGGCGACTGAAGAGGCGCCCGGATCGGCGACGCTGGCGTCAGCGTCCGGCACCGATTCAGAGGTCGTTGCCCGCGCTCGACGCAGGCAATTTTCCAACGCCGACAAGCGCCGCATACTGGAGGC
>NZ_JBIUHC010000322.1:0-3378 GCF_044627735.1 Cupriavidus sp. CuC1
CTCCAGGCGCTTGTAACTCACCTCGGAATGCAGACCTTCCCGCCGCTTCGACGCAGCTTGTCCTCATAACCCATCCTTTCCATCCGTTCAGCGGCCGGCAGCTCGTCTGTGTTGGCGAACGCTATAACCGCTCCGGCAAGCGTCTCTTGCTGCGCGTCGACGACAGAACCGTTTGCTCCGTTCCTCCGGAATGGACCGACATTGCCGCGCCGGATCCTGAAGTCGTCATGGGGCAAGGACGTGCGCTCTTCAGGGTTGCGGACTTGATGACCCTCGCCGACCTTGTGACGCGCCTACGCAGCCGATCATAGACCCTGGTCGAATGTAAGACGAATTATGCCGCTTGTGTAAAGTAATTGATGCCGCAAATTGGCGGGAACCAGCGATCCGCAACCAAATTGATAGGTTCTTCCGTGGAAAGAGCCAGCACATCTTGTCTTGACAAGATACTACTAGCGGCATAATTTTATTACACACGACTCTGGAGTTGAATGTGCCCGCAAGTAACGACCGCAAGCACTCGAAGGCCAACATGCTCGCCGAAGACGGCACCCTGAATCCGGCGCCGGATAAGGTCCACGATCCGAAGTTTCAGGAGGGTGGATTCTTCGATCCGCGCGATGCCGTACAGGTGAAGTACGAGATGCTGCGCCGCGCCTCTATCGAGAAGGCGTCGGTGACGGAAGTGTCTGAGGAATATGGCATCTCACGACCGACCTTCTATCAGGCCAGGGCGGACTTCGAAGAAGGCGGTGTTGCGGGGCTGGTGCCCAAGAAGCGGGGGCCCCGCGGCCCACACAAGATTCAGAGCGACGTGCTGGCGTTTCTCATGGCGCAGCTTTCTCCCGGCGAGCCGATCCGGGCACGCGAACTGGCGAAGCTGATTCAGAAGGAGTTTGGCCTCGACGTGCATCCGAGAACGATTGAGCGTGCAATCGGCGGAAAAAAAACTCCGAGATAAACAGGGCCGAGGCGAGCCCGTCGGCGCTGTCGTCCGCAATCGTCGCGCAGTACGAGACGTTGCGCTCGGTCATGCTTGGCGAGGCCCTGCCTCCAGACGCCCGCAGCGGCCTGGTCGTCTTTCTCCAGCGAGGCATGTGGGGGTGGGTGCGCATGCTGGCCGCGGGAACCACCCGGCTGCAGCCGATCCCGGCCCGCTCTCCGACACCAGCCGAGCCCTTTGAGCGTCGGGCCATTATTTACGCGCTCGCAAGAATGGCCATGAGGAACAATGACCGGAGAACACCATGAATGCATCTGTCAAAGTTCAACCCTACCACCTCGAACGGGGCGCTTATCTCTACGTCCGGCAGTCGTCGATGCGACAGGTCATCGAGAACGTCGAGAGCACGAAGCGGCAATACGCCCTTCGCGGCCGTGCGACCGCGCTCGGCTGGCGCGACGAACAGATCATTGTCATTGATAGCGACCAAGGGGAGTCCGGCGCATCGGCGTCCTGGCGCGAGGGATTTCAACGACTGGTCACAGACGTCGGCATGGGGCGCGCAGGCATCGTCATGGGTCTGGAGGTGTCCCGCCTGGCACGGAACAATGCCGACTGGCATCGCCTGTTGGAGATCTGCGCCCTCGCCGATACGCTGATTCTCGACGAGGATGGCGTATACGATCCGGCCAGCTTCAACGACCGGCTCTTGCTCGGCCTGAAGGGAACGATGAGCGAGGCCGAACTCCATGTCCTCAAAGCCCGACTGCGCGGCGGGATCTTGAATAAAGTGCGCCGCGGCGAGTATCGCTGCACACTCCCGACTGGCTTCGTGTACGACGAGCTCGGCAACGTCGTGCTCGACCCAGACTCGCAGGTCAGGGAGATAATTGCCTATTTCTTCGAGACGTTCTCACGGGTAGGCTCTGCGAGCCAGACAGTGAAAGTGTTCCGGAATGAAGGTCTTCGGTTTCCATCCCGCATGCGCAACGAGGAACTGATCACTTTCCAGCCGCTCACTGCGTCGACCGCCCTCCGCACGCTGAACAATCCGCGCTATGCGGGCGCCTACGTCTACGGCCGACGGCACTATCGGCGAACCGCTGACGGGAAGCATGTGCCTCGAAAGCGCGAGCGCGATGACTGGCTCGCTTGCATTCCGGACGCCCATCCCGGCTACATCGCCTGGGAACAGTTTCAGCAGAATCTCAAGGTTCTCGAATCCAACGGTCGCGGATATGAAGTCGCGCGAGCGTCACCGCCGCGAGAGGGCGCGGCCCTGTTGCAGGGGCGCGTGGTCTGCGGGCTTTGCGGTAGACACTTCCGTCTCCGGTATGCAACGCGGCGCGGGCGACAGGAGGCGTGGTATGTCTGCGATCGCGCGCAAGGCACGCGTGGTGAACCGTGCTGCCAGTCGATTGCGGGCGGACCCATCGACGAAGCGGTCGGTGAATTGGTCACCGCCATGATGACGCCCGCCGCAATCGAGTTGGCGCTCGAGATTCGAAGAGAAATCGAGGCCCGGTACGACGAGGCCGATCGGCTTCGCCTGCGTGCGATCGAACGCGCTCAATTCGAAGCAGATCTCGCGCAGCGGCGATTTATGCTGGTCGATCCGAATAACCGTCTGGTCGCGGATACCCTCGAACGCGAATGGAACGACAAGCTGCGCACATTAGCTCAGGCCCGGGAGGAAAGGGAGCGCGGCCGGCAGGAGGACCGGCTTGCTCTCGACGATGCAATCCGCGATCGGCTCGTCGCCATGACGACCGACTTCAAAACGCTCTGGCGTGATCAGAGACTACCGAACCGCGAGCGCAAACGGCTCCTCGCCCATGTCATCGAGGACGTCACGCTGATCAAACTCCCGGCGGAAGGCACCACCACGATCCACGTCCGCTTCAAGGGCGGCAAGACAGAGACCCTGACGGCACAGAACCCCAAATCCTCCGCGCAACAGGTCAAGACCCGGCCGGAGGTCCTGGAGCTTATCGACAAGCTTCTCGACAGCCACACATGCTCCCAGATCGCGGACATCCTCAACGAACAGTGTATCCGCCCTGGCGGTTCCGTCCGGCCAGGCAAGGCTGACCTCAGATTCACTGCGCTGCGCGTCTCGTATCTCGCGCAACGAAACGGACTCCGTTGCCGCTTCGACCGACTGCGGGACCGCGGCATGTTGACGAAGCCGGAGGCCGCGGCGCGCCTCGGAATCCATGTGGAAACGCTCATCAGGTGGGTGAACCACGGTCTCGTTATGAGACACGCCTACAACGACCATGCGTACCTATACGAAGTCCCCACGTCGAGCCCGCCGGTGAAGCACAGCAGCCGATGGGACCGCCTCATTGACCGTGCCGCGGCGGTGCCCGTTACAACGGAATCAAAATCCTCCACTTCAACAGAAGGAGATGTAGTATGAAACGAGATAGTTG
>NZ_JBIUHC010000323.1:0-3347 GCF_044627735.1 Cupriavidus sp. CuC1
CATGTCAAGCATTTTTCGATTTCTTGAATCCGTTTCCAACCCGCTCGTTGAGCGGGCCTGAATGTCTAAAGTTGAGTTGTTGGATTTACCTCGCAAATATTCCAGTAGTCTCTAGTACACCAGGGGGTGAGCCTGCGATGGGCCTGGCAAGTCCGGGACTCGGTGGCGCCCCCAAGTCTTGTACATCCAACCAAAGGGGGGTGTTGGATGTGTCCCCGGCGGTCGATAACAAATTCGGTATCCGGATTTCCGTGGCCGCTTCCAAGCGCGCGGAAATCTTTTGCTTCATGACCCGCGACTAGTAGGAGAAATCTTAGTGAAAAAAGCGACCGCAATCCCTCTGGTAGGGGCAACGGTGTTGCTCGCCATGCTCGGCGGGTGCGCCACGGAGACATCGACCGCCCTGCCGGTGCAGAAGGTGGAGAGCGCCAGCCGTCCCTATGCCGGCGTGCGGACCCCGATCGCCGTTGGCAAGTTCGATAACCGTTCGAGCTATATGCGAGGCGTGTTCTCCGATGGTGTCGACCGGCTGGGCGGCCAGGCCAAGACCGTGCTGATCACGCATTTGCAGCAGACCAACCGCTTCAACGTGCTTGATCGCGACAACATGGAAGAGATCAAGCGCGAAGCCGCGATCAAGAGCCAGGCACAGCGCCTGAAGGGCGCCGACTACGTCGTCACCGGCGACGTGACCGAATTCGGGCGCAAGGAAGTTGGCGACCAGCAACTCTTTGGCATTCTCGGCCGAGGCAAGTCGCAGGTCGCCTACGCCAAGGTCGCGCTCAACGTGGTCAACATCGCCACCTCCGAGGTCGTCTTCTCCGCCCAGGGCGCTGGCGAGTACGCGCTGTCCACGCGGGAGGTCGTCGGCTTTGGCGGCACGTCTAGCTACGACTCCACGCTCAACGGCAAGGTGCTCGACCTGGCCATGCGCGAGGCCGTCACCAGCCTGATCACCGGCATCGAAAGCGGCGCGTGGAAGCCGGGCAATCCGTAATTCGGGTTTGTTGAAGAGGAGAAGAAGTGAAAAAGCAAAAGATGTATCGGCCATGGCGCCCAGCTGCGCTGGCCTTGACGGGAACCATTCTGCTGGCGGGCTGCACGGCACCCAAGACCCTGTATCAGTGGGAAAGCTACCAGCCGCAGGTCTATGAGTACTTCAAGGGTGAGCCGAAGCAGGCGCAGATCGAAGCGCTCGAGCGCGACATGCAGAAAATCACGGCCGCAGGCGCTACGCCGCCACCGGGCTACCACGCCCACCTGGGCTTGCTGTATGCCGGCATCGGCAAGGACGACCAGATGGCGCAGGAATTCCAGACCGAGAAGACCTTGTTCCCCGAGTCGGCAGCTTACGTCGATTTTCTGATGAAGAACGTAAAGCGGGGAGAGGAAAAGAAATGATGTCTCTATTCAAACGGCTATTCGCCGCCGCGGCCGTCGCTGTGCTTGCAGCCGGCTGCGCTGCGCCCCGGCAGAACGTCGACTACAGCGCCTTCAAGGAAAGCCGCCCGCGCTCGATCGTGGTACTGCCGCCCCTGAATGAATCGCCCGATGTGAAGGCGACCTACAGCATGCTGTCCCAGGTCACCTATCCCCTCGCCGAATCCGGCTACTACGTGCTGCCCGTCACGCTCGTGGACGAGACGTTCAAGCAGAACGGCATGACCACCGCCGGCGACATCCACCAGGTCCCGCCGGCCAAGCTGCGCGAGATCTTCGGCGCCGACGCTGCGCTCTATATCACCGTATCGAAGTACGGCACGTCATACATGGTCATCAGCAGTGCGACCGTCGTCACCGCCAGCGCCAGGCTGGTCGACCTGAAGACCGGGGCCACCCTGTGGAGCGGCAGCGCATCGGCCTCCAACAACGAAGGCAACAACAATGCCGGCGGCGGGCTGATCGGCGCGCTGATCACGGCAGCGGTCAAGCAGGTGCTGAACAGTGTCACCGAAGCCGGCCATCCCGTGGCGGGCGTGACAAGCGCGCGGCTGTTGTCGGCCGGGCGTCCGGGCAGCATCTTGTATGGGCCTAGGAATCCGAGGTACGGGACGGATTGAGGGTGTTGGTGCTTGCGAGAGCGGTTGGCGTGAGCTGCCGCTTTTATCCGGGAAGCCCCGCGGGTTGATGGCCCGGCGGGGCCTTTTGTTGGGTGGGTGGTGCGGCGACGGCGCCTATCGCTGCAGTACTAGAGCTTGACTTGTTCGAACTGCCCTTTGCCTGAGAAGTTGAAGGGAAGCCTGAAGGCGGCACCGCCTTTGATACCTTCAGATTGCTCGATGATCCGTGGCCACCACCGCACCAGATTGTGCGCAATGTCCCAGAACCTATGGTTTGACCAGCTTTTGTCGAGAAAGAAGACAATCAGCCCCGCACGGCGCAATGCCTCTCGCTCGAGGCCCTTGTTCAGCTTGTCGTGCGTGATGACCGCCCATCCACCTTCTTGCGAGAGAGCGTCGATCCAGGCTGCATCCGTTGTGTCTTGTGGGAAGCGGTCTCGCAAAGGAGCAACGGAGTGCCCTTATGGTTCGGAAAGCGAGTGGAGAGCCCGTGCCAGCGCCGGAGAGAGATTGTTGTCAGCGAAGAATTTCACGCTACCAGGCGTTCTTCAAAGGCGACTGCTGCCTCCACCGAGGCAACAGGCACTTCATACAACCTGGCAACAAGCTGCTTGTCGCCTTCAGCCTGGAATGCCTCGGCGAGGATCGAAGTTCTGATGGCGCCATCGGTGACAATGGGCTTGCCGAAGGCGATTTCAGGATCCAATAGCACGGCTTTGCTGCGCAGCGTCGGGTACCAGCGTGCAGCGGCATCGTCCGCACCGAATTCGATGCCACGATACAAAGAGGGCTCGATGATCTTCTGAAACGCGTACTGGCTTTTCACCAAGTCCAGCAGCTCAGTCTCACCAGATTCCTGCATGGTCGACGCGAAGATCGTGCGGCCGTCCGTCTGAAACCGACGGGAGGTAAAGGGATGCGGCGGGGCAAAAAGCTCGCGTGCCTTGCGGCTGGCCAAGCGAATCGTTTGCAGGCTGACGCCGTGCTGGCGAAACGCTCGGACGAATCGGGCTTCCAGCAAATCATGAAAACTGATGCCATCCACGTCCGCTTCCGCCAGTTCGGACTCCCAAAGTGGAGCAACCGGAACCGCACGCCGGGTCGTCTTGTCCCGATATGCATAGCCGTCTAGCCAGCGCCGCAGGTCGCGCACGGGGATGCCGGTGAGCCTCGCAGCTTCATGGAAGGTGTAAAGGCCAATGCCAGTCAACTTCATCAGTTCGCGCGGGAAACATCGGCCTTCAGGCCGGTGAGGGATAGCGCGCGACGCGAAGCGTCGCCCCTGTG
>NZ_JBIUHC010000324.1:0-3333 GCF_044627735.1 Cupriavidus sp. CuC1
TGTTACGTCCCGCGCAATCTGAGGTTTGGGGAGGGCCGTTTATCCCGCGAACGGCTGGGGCGATTTTCTGAACATCTCCGCAATCAGCGCGAGACGCAACGGACATAAGGAAGGCCAGTACGGCTCTGATATCGTGCGATGGTTTCCAAGACACCCCACGACAACCAGAACAGACTGGCCTATGCATCGCATTGTATTTGCGTTTCTCACGCTCGAACAACATCTTCTCGCTATCCGTTGCACGCCGCAGGCGTACCGACCCGACGCTTGCGCACATTGCGGCTGTGGCTGCCTGTGGGGCCACGGCTGCTATCACCGCAAGGCTGACCGCAGCGGCGACGCCGAGCTCAATCCCGTGCCGGTACCGCGTTTTCGGTGTCCATCCTGTCGTCGGACCTGTTCGCGCCTGCCGCTGGCCATCTGCCCGCGCCGTTGGTACGGCTGGGCGCAGCAGCAGCAGGTGCTCTTACTGCTGATCGCCGGTGCGTCGCTGCGCCGTACGGCGGCCGTCTTCGCGCTGGGCTATCACACGGTGCGCCGCTGGTGGCGCTGGCTCAATACCAGCCAGACCTTCGCATTCCATTTGCGCAGTCGCTTTGCCGAACTCGGTCGCTGCGCTGGTTCCGCTGAGTTCTGGCTGACCTGTTTCGGGCAAATGCCATTGTGCCAGGCGATGGCCTGGCTCGATCACGACGGCCTGACTGTCCCATGATCGCTTGAGCCTCGCGCGGCGCGCAACGCGCTGCTCGCATGCCTGGCGCACGCTCCACAGACTTTGCTCACTGCCGCCACCGCGGCAATAGCGGTTTCATGTCGTTTCCTCACTTTGATGAAGGATTCAACGAGATGAACGACATCGACGAGATGGCGCTGTTCCGTCTGGGCGTGCTGGGCCCACTCACCAGCCGCGGCGAACTCGCACGCGGTGAACTGGCTCGCCTGATCCGCCAGATTGCCCAGCAGGAGTACGCGATTCCCGGCTCCAGACGCCGCCACATCAGCGAGAAGACGCTCCACGCCTGGTACGACACCTGGCGCCGCGAGGGTATTGCCGGGCTGGCCAGCAAGGTCCGCGCCGACCGCGGCGCATCGAAGCTGCCCGAGGCCGTGCAGGCGGCGGTGCTGGCGGCCAAGCGCGAGAACCCGCGCCGCTCGATCCGCCAGATCCGGCTGCTGCTGGAGAGCGCCGGCCTGGTGGCACGCGACACGCTCTCGCGCAGTGCCGTGCACCGTCTGCTCAAG
This sequence comes from Cupriavidus sp. CuC1, assembly GCF_044627735.1. NCBI lineage: Bacteria > Pseudomonadati > Pseudomonadota > Betaproteobacteria > Burkholderiales > Burkholderiaceae > Cupriavidus > Cupriavidus sp. CuC1. The sequence goes on from NZ_JBIUHC010000324.1 coordinate 1,243, forward strand.
GCAAACGGTCTTTCACGCATCGCCGGACCGGCCGTCGTGCCCGATGAGAAGCGCAGCTTTGAGGCCGAACACGCCGGCTCTCTCTGGTACGGCGACGTCATGCACGGGCCAACTCTGTCGATCGACGGCAAACGCAGGAAGACCTATCTGGTCTCGCTCATGGACGACGCCTCTCGGCTCGTCGCTCACAGCGCGTTCTGCCTGTCCGAGACGGCGCTCGATATCGAGAGCGTGCTCAAGCAGGCACTGTTGCGGCGCGGCATCCCCGGGCGGCTCGTCGTGGACAACGGCTCGGCCTATCGCAGCGCAACCCTACAGGGCATCTGCGCGCGCCTGTCCATCCGCCTCATCTACTGCAGGCCATACCAGCCCGCCGCCAAGGGCAAGATCGAACGCTGGCACCGCACGCTGCGCGAGCAGTTCCTGGCTGAACTCGACACCAGCCGCATCCGCGAGCTGGGCGACCTGAACGCCCGGCTTTGGGCATGGATCGAACAGATCTTTCACCGCAGCAAGCATGCCTCGCTGGGCGGGCTCACGCCGCTGGCACGTTACCAGCAGGACCTGCCGCATATCCGCCTGCTCGGACCGCTGGCCGCGCAACTCGACCAGCTGTTCTGGTATCGCATCACACGCCTGGTGCGCCGCGACGGCACGGTGTCCTATCAGGGCAAACGCTTCGAGGTGCCCTACGAACTCGCCGGCCAGCACGTGCGGCTTGTCGTCGATCCGCATACCGGCGTGGTCATGCACGTGGAGAACGCAGCCGGGCAGCAACTGGGTGCGGCCACCGAGCTCGATACCGTGGCCAACAGCACGCGTCGGCGCCAGCGTCCCCAGGCCGAGCCCGCCACTGCCGAACCCGCCGCGGCCGGCCCGAACCTGATCGAGCTCGCCCACCGTCAACATTATCCGCACACGGAGCATTGAATCATGTACCGCCAGCACTTCGGCCTGCGCTGCGCACCACTGGACAAGGACGCCACCAGCCTGTGGGACGACGGCGCGATCGCCCATCTGCATGAACGCTTCCAGTGGCTGCTCACCAGCCCCGGCGTGGGCCTGCTTACCGGCGAGCCCGGCGTGGGCAAGACCGCCGCGTTGCGCCACATCACGCGTTCGCTCAACCCGCACCGCTACCAGGTCATCTATACCGCCGAGTCCGACTTCGGTCGCATCGATCTGTACCGGGCGCTTGCCCGTGAACTCGGCCTTGAGCCCAGCTACCGGCGCGCCGACCTGTGGCGCGCCATCAAGTTGCGCATCACCGAACTGGCCCAGAACCGGCAGGTGCTGCCGGTCTGGGTCATTGACGAGAGCCAGAACCTGCCACCCGCATTCTTCCGCGATCTGCCCGCTTTCCTGAACTTCGCCATGGATGCCAGGGATCTGATCACCATCTGGCTGGCTGGTCATCCATCGCTGGCCGACGTGCTCGAACGCGCGCCGTACGCCGCCCTCTATGGACGCATCCAGGTGCGCGTGCACTTCACCGCGGTCATCGAACGCGAGCGCTTCGCCCAGCTCATCGGCCACGCGCTTGCCGCCGCTGGCTGCAACCACACGCTGCTCTCGGACTCCGGCATCGAACAACTGCGCGAGGCCTCGCGCGGCGTGCCCCGCCAGGCCGGGCGCATCCTGCGCAACGCCATGCGGCTGGCCGTGCCCAAGGGACTGAACCATATCCCCGACGACTTGCTGCTGCGGGCCATCGAGGAAGTGCGGTGAGCCCCGCCATCCAACACGATCTGACTTCAACGCCAACCCGCGAGGCCATCATGGACATCTTCACGCGCAATGCCGGACTGGCCGACCCCGTGCTCTCCGACGAGGCCGCCTTCTTCATCCAGCTCGTCCTCGACGACATCTGGCTGTGGTTCAACACCGTCTACGGCGAGCAGGCGCGCCGCTATCGCCCACCGCCAGACCTCGACCCCGATGACGATCCCGCCGACGAGCTCGACCATCCCTTCTAACTTCACGGGGGCCGCAAGGCCCCCGTTTGCATGTCATCGCCGTTCCCCCCGCTTCAGGCCCGCTGTCCCATCATCACCATCGCGGCCGACATACCTACCGGCGTCGCTTCACCCC
>NZ_JBIUHC010000325.1:0-3290 GCF_044627735.1 Cupriavidus sp. CuC1
TGGAACCCGGGAATCACGACAAGTGCCTGTCGCAAAAGGGGAAACTCACCCAGGCGGCTGGTGAACTTCGGGCTAGCCTTCAATCTGGCTTGGAGCACTGCAATGCACCGCCAGCCAGACGGTCGGCTGTTGCGCATCGGTCCACGCCACGCGATGCCGGCAATGCGCCGGCAGATGCAGATAGTCGCCGCACGCAAGCTTGCGCGGCTCGGCCTCGCCCTCGATATGCAGGCCGGCGCTGCCGCTCACCAGCAGCACCCATTCGTCCTGCGCGCTGTCGTACCAGAAGCCCTTTGGGCTGGCCTGGCCGTTCGAGACGATGCGCTCGATCTTCAGGCCGGGCCGCTCCAGCAAGGCGTCGAAGCGCTCGGCAGTCCGGTCCACCGGCACCTGCGCCAGCAGGTTCCCCTGCGGCACAGGCGGCGGGTTGCCCTTGGCATCCATCATCGTCTCCGGTTGAGCGGCACGCCTGCCGTCAACGTCATTCGCCCGGGCCCGGCGCGAGCACGTCGCGCGCACCATTGCGGCCCATCGGCGAAACCAGTCCCGCCACTTCCATCTGCTCGATCAGGCGCGCGGCACGGTTGTAGCCGATGCGCAACTGGCGCTGCACGGCGGAAATCGACGCCCGGCGGCTGGTGAGCACGAAGGAGGCGGCTTCGTCGTACAACGGGTCGGCCTCCGCATCGCCACCGCCTTCGCCGAACAGGTCCGACGCTGCGGCCTCGCCAGGATCGCCCGCGAGGATGGCCTCGTCGTAGTCGGGCTCGCCGAACTGCTTCCAGTGCTCCACCACGCGGTGCACTTCGTCATCGGCCACAAAGGCGCCGTGCACGCGTTGCGGATAGCCGGTGCCCGGCGGCAGGAACAGCATGTCGCCCTGCCCCAGCAGGCTCTCGGCGCCCATCTGGTCAAGGATGGTGCGCGAGTCGATCTTGGACGAGACCTGGAATGCCACCCGGGTGGGGATATTGGCCTTGATCAGGCCGGTGATCACGTCCACCGACGGTCGCTGCGTGGCCAGGATCAGGTGGATGCCGGCGGCGCGGGCCTTCTGCGCCAGACGCGCGATCAGCTCTTCGATCTTCTTGCCGGCCACCATCATCAGGTCGGCCAGCTCGTCGATCACCACCACGATGAACGGCAGCGTGCGCAGCGGCTCGGGCGCATCGGGCGTGAGCGAGAACGGATTGGGCACGTGCTCGCCCGCGGCCTCGGCGGCGCGGATCTTCTGGTTGAAGCCGGCCAGGTTGCGCACGCCCAGCGCCGACATCAGGCGGTAGCGCTTTTCCATTTCGCCCACGCACCAGTTCAGCGCGTGCGCGGCCTGCTTCATGTCGGTCACCACCGGCGAGAGCAGGTGCGGGATACCTTCGTAGACCGATAGCTCCAGCATCTTGGGGTCGATCATGATCAGGCGCACATCGTCCGGCGTGGCCTTGTACAGCAAGGACAGGATCATGGCGTTGACCGCGACCGACTTGCCCGAGCCGGTGGTGCCGGCCACCAGCAAGTGCGGCGCGCGCGCAAGATCGGTCACCACCGGGTTGCCGGTGATGTCCTTGCCCATCGCCAGCACCAGATGCGAGTTATGCGCGAGGAACGACGGGGCGGCCACGATCTCGGACAGGCGGATCATCTGGCGCCGCGCGTTCGGCAGCTCCAGCCCCATGCAGGTCTTGCCGGGAATGGTCTCGACCACGCGGATGGAGGTCACGCCCAGCGCCCGCGCCAGGTCCTTCATCAGGCCCACCACCTGCGCGCCGCGCACGCCCATGGCGGGATCCACCTCGAAACGCGTGATGACCGGGCCGGCCGAGGCGCCGACCACCGACACCGGCACCTTGAACTCCGCCAGGCGCTGCGCGATCAGGTTGCCGGTTTCCTGCAACTGCTCCTCGGTCACCTGCTGGATGTCGGCCGTGGCGGTTTCCAGCAAACCTAGGTCCGGCAAGCGGTAGTCCGAAATACGGGAAGGCGGCGGCGTGACGGCAATGACTTGCGACGCCGGCACTGCGCTCGCTGCGGGTGCCGCGGATACCGCGGCGGCTACCGGCGCATCGAGCGCCACCACCTTGCCGACCACGGCCGGCAGAACGATGCGCGGCTTGGGCGCCGGCGGCGCGGCTGGCAATGTTTCGGGCAACGGGGCCGGCGCTTCTTCTACCGCGGGCTCGGGATTGGGAGCGCTGTCCTCGCTGCGGTGCTCGACCAGCAGATTGGCATCGAGAACGCCTTCGGCGATCTCTTCCGTGGTGTCTTCGGGTTCGGCCGCAGGCTCGATGTAGGAGTCGGAGTCGGCTTCGGCATCCGGAATGAATACGATGTTGGGAGCGGCGTCGGCCTCCGGAGCCGCTTGTGCTGCTACTTCAGGCTCGACTTTGGCTTCGACTTTGGCGTCCGCGGCCGGCTCGGCGGCGCCTTCCGGCTCCTGATCGATTGCCGGTTCGTCCGCCTGGGGCGCAAGGGCAGCACCTGGCAATGCAACCGCCTCGGACTCGGCCGGGACAGCCGCCCCGGTATCCACGGCGGACGCCTCGTCAACAACTTCACCATTGGCTTCGGCTGTCACTTCCACCGGGCTTTCGATCGATGCCTCGGCCACGACCGGCGCTGCCTCCCCGCTTACCGCATCGGTGACCACATCGGTGACCACATCGGCGGCTGCCTCGGCGACAGCAACGGCGGCTTCCGGCTCAGGCTGCGCATCGGCCGCCGGAGCAGCCGGAGCAGCCGGAGCAGCAGGCCGCGTCGACTTCCAGGCGCCGGCCAGTGCGGTCAGTTCCGCCATCAGCGCCTCGGCTTCCAGGCGGAGTTCGTCCAACGTCACGGAGGGCGTCGCGCCTTCCCCGGCGGATTCCGCGCGCGGCTGCGCAACCTGCGGGGCGTCAGCGGGTGCGGTGGCGGGTGCGGCGGGAATGGCAACATCCTCGGGGGATAGCACCGCCACAGCCTGCGGCTCGGCGGGCGCCACTGCGGGGGCTGCCTCGGCCTCCAGCACCTCGGTTTCCTGCGCCTGGCTGGCCGGCTCTTCCGCCGCCGGCCGCGCCTGCAGGGCGGCAACCTGTTCGCCTTGCTGCTTGCGCGCTACGTCATCCTGCGCAACCGGCATGACAGCCGGCGGCACCGCGGCAGCCGTCGTCACGCTCTTTGCCGCAGCGGGCTGGGCGGGTCGCGCGTTGGCTTGCGGCAGTGTCGTGATGGCCGAGCGTGCGCTCATCTGCGGCTGGCGCACGGGGCCGCTGACCACGGTCGCGCGTGCAGCCGCTGCCGGGGCAGGACTGGCGGCG
>NZ_JBIUHC010000326.1:0-3265 GCF_044627735.1 Cupriavidus sp. CuC1
GTAAGCGTAGCGAACAAATCGGACAGGGGCATGAGAGCCAAGCGAGGATCGAAAAATGATCCTCTATTGGCCGCCGCTCAAATCTCCTCACGTGTCAAGACCTTGCGTTGATCAATCGCGGCCTTCTTTGCGCTGCTTAACTTGGGTGGATTGGATCACTATCCCGGTAAACTGCGCAAAATCAAGGAGAGCCCGTCACTCCGAATTGCGGCCACTACCCGATGCAGGAATGTCCCCCATACTTCGCGACGCTCATTGAGCAATTCTTGACGCGGGAGATCGATTGACGCTGCGGCCCGTCATGGATGCGGTCATTGCCATTAGAATGCATCGCGTATTCTCAGATGAGGCGCCCTCCCCCTGGGAGCTTGTGCGCTAGCTCTGCGAAACGCGATGTCAATTGAGAATCGCAGCGACTGTTATTCAGGCAATCCCTGCCCCTTGGTTTCCGGGAGCACCCGCAGCACCAGCAAGGACAGAACAAGCAATGCCGCTATCAGGAATGCCGGAAGCAGCGGATCGCCGCGACTTGCTGCCATTGAGGCGGCGTACGCCGGCAGAGGAAACGCCAGGAGCCGACCGAAGTTGAACACGAACCCAGAAGCTGTTGCGCGAACGGCGGTCGGAAACAGCTCCGGAAGATAGATCGGCAACCAGGAAAATGAGCCCAGGGTGAAGAATCCCAGCACCAACGACGCAATCATCGCGGTTTCTATCGAGTTGCTCAAGATGAACGCCAGAGGGGTCGTAATCAGACCGCCCAAGAACGTCAAAGCCATATATTTCTTTCGACCATACGCCTCAGCAATAAACCCGGCGGAGATATAGCCTGCGAGAGATCCCACATTGAAAGCAATTGCAGCGATTGTCGCCCAATTCTGCGGATCCAAGCCGTGTCGCGTGGCAATACTCGAGACCATCGGATAGAAAATTGTGCTCGTCCCGTAGAATACTGCGACAGTTACGGTCGTCATGATTAGCGTGCAAAATACGTTGCGACGAGACGTGCGGTCGCGCAGCATCATGAAGAGAGTAAAGTTGTCTTTGGCGGTACGCAGTCGTTCAATAGACGACTGGCTCGCACGATCAGTTCTTGCGCGGCGGCTCGCCTTCCACATTTCCGATTCAGGCATTGAGCGACGTACGAACAGTAAGACGATCGCCGGCAGAACACCTAGGACAAACATCCATCGCCAAGCGTCTTGTCCCAATAGAGGCAATGCCACCAACCACGTCAGCGACGCCAAGAGGAACCCAAATCCGTATCCCGACTGCATAATCCCGAGGGCCTTGGCACGTTTAGACGCTGGCCAAGTCTCAGCGACCAGTGCCGTACCTGTACTCCACTCCGACCCAAGAAATAAGCCTGTCAGAAATCGAAGCACGATCAGCGCCTCCGGTGTCGCGCTAAACGCGGTCAGGCCAGTAAAGATCGAATAGCCAGCAATCGCAATGGTCAGCATCCGTTTGCGGCCAATGTAGTCGGCCATGACACTGCCAATCATCCCGCCAATCGCCCACCCCAACAGTGTGCTGCTCATGGCCGTTCCAACGGCCAATTGCATTGATGACCTGCTCGCACCATGCATCAGCGAAGTCATTGCGCTGAATCCTACGAGGATAAGAGTACTTGTCTCGTAGCCATCGAACATCCATCCCAGAAAGCTGCTAAGCAGTGCTCTACGACGAACGGGCACGCTTGTGACAGCTGCGTCCGATGCCCCCAATCCAAACTCCGTAGTACCGTCGATTTGCTGCATGATTTGTCTCCATTTATGTTCTTCGAATCACTCTTTCGGCGACCCGGCCCTACACTATTGCTATGTAAATTTCACGGAATAGAGCGCTTGATCGCACTAGCCGACGAGATAACGAACAAGACATACGATGGAGCGTTGCCGACTAATCATCGGCTAACTGCATACGCCACGCCGCTGATCATGTCGTTTCAAAATAGTCTGCGAGCCGTATGGTCATCCCGGTGGCATGCCGAGGCAGTTCAATTTCGAAGGACACCCGGCCTGGCGCATAAACGAAGCTCATTACCTCCAGAACCCCGCCATGCGAACTTCGAGTAATCCGGTCCATTGAAAGGCAGATGTGACCCTCTTCAAGATCAAGCGCTTCAGCCGTTGCGACATCTATCGCCGCTGTCTTAACGACATGCTTCACCAGCCCGATAGAAATACCCAGTTGCTTCTCAAAAACCGAATAGCTAGTCTCCTTCGCATCTCTGGAGTCCTTTAAGATGTATGCGACCCCGCTCATCGCGAGGGGCAAATACAGGGACACTACGCCAATCGGTAGACCGTCCGACGAATAGCGACGAGTCAGACAGACCACCTTTTGATCGAGCTCCCCGAATACCGCTGCAACGTGGGAAGGCGGGTCAACGTGCTCCAGCGCGAGTATTTCGACATCCAGATCTACGCCAGCAACTTCGAACGTCTCCACAATCGTGCGTGCTTCCGCTTGCAAGAGTTGTGGCACTGTCGAAGAGTTGATATAGGTCCCTTTGCCGTGCAATCTCGTTACGATGCCCCGCTGCTCCAACTCAAGGAGGGCTTTGCGCACTGTTACGCGGCTCACCTGGAACTCCTTAATCAGTTGGTTCTCACTTGGCACGAGATCACCTACCTGAAGCTCGCCTCTCCTGACACGATCTTCCAGTGTCTGGATGAGCTGTTTGTAAAGAAACGGTGTTGCCTTCCTGGGGCCGCTCAGTGGGGCGGTGGCGGTTAGCACCGGGGCAGTAACCTTGGCTTCTTTGGTCGACATAAGAAATTAGTCCTTGATCAAATGGGGCCCGCCCCGAAGGGATGGCCCAAGACGTCGCGAAACTTGTATCTTATATCATTCCTTACAAGACAAGCAGACAAGCCATGGCGGCCGCCGCCGCGCCGCTATGCGCGGACCACCGTCTTCGCGTTCACAAACTCACGCAAGCCGAACTGACCGAGCTCCCGTCCGTACCCCGAGCGCTTCACCCCGCCGAATGGCAGCCGCGGGTCCGACGCCACGGGAGCATTCAAGAAGGTCTGACCTGTCTGCAGCCTGTTGACGAATTGCTGCTGCTCTTCAAGGTCTGCTGTCCAGCAGGACGAACCAAGCCCAAACGGACTGTCGTTGGCCAGGCTTACGGCATGCTCGACTGACCGCACTCGAAAGAGCGTGGCTGCGGGAGCAAAGTAACCGTCAGCGGAACCCGTCTGGCGAGTAGAGGGCGGCGATGAGAAGGTAGGAGCTTCACGATCTCTGGGAGTGA
>NZ_JBIUHC010000327.1:0-3210 GCF_044627735.1 Cupriavidus sp. CuC1
TAGTTGAGACAGAAACGCGGCGACCACGTCGACATTCAGGTCGGCCAGTTGTAAGTCGGTCACGGCGCGACCTCGGGTGTCGGCCAGGAAGGTGAAGAACAATCGCAAGGTATCGCGGTAGGCTCGAACCGTGTGCGGGCTGGCCCCACGCATACGCTGCAAGTAGTCAACGAAGAACGACTCGACGCAGCTCAACAAAGCCTGCCTTGGCGTTCGACTCATGACACTTTGCCGGACCGCTTCCAGCGTCTCGCAAAACGCTGGCTAGCGAGTCGCATCAATTCTGGTGTCGCTGCAAGATAAACCTCGGTGCCCAGCACGTTGACGTGTCCCATATATGCGGATAGCCAGGGTAACTTGGCATGGATGTCGACCCCTTGGCGATACCATAGCGTCAGGCGGTGCACGGCGAAGGCATGGCGGAACTCATAAGGACGCGGCCCTATCCGCCCGGTGATGGGCTTCAGTCCCGCCTTGCGCAGAAGCAAGCGGATGGCATCGGATGCTGTTCTTACCGACAACGCTTGCCCGTGTTCGCGCAGCAGCAGTGCGCCCGGATCGCGACCATTGACCCTGTCCACGATGCGCTGTCGCGCCAATAGATAGTCGCGGATCTCCTTGGTCAGATCGGCCCGAAACGGGACGATACGGCTCTTGCCTTTGCTCTCTCGAATGAAGAAGGTTTGACGGTTCAGATCGACATCTGGCAACTGGAGGCGCACTGCCTCGCCCAAGCGCAGACCGGTGCAGTAGAGAATCAACATCAAGGTGCGCAACATCACGGAGCCCACATTCCGACCACGGTGCCGCCCGGCTCGCTCGATGAGATCTCGCACTTCTTCGGGCGAGAAGATGTAAGGTAGGAACGTGGATTCTTTGACCGGTGCCCAACTATGATCGGGAACAAAGCTGTTGGGATCGCGGCGGCGTCGGTACAAGCACAGTTGGCGGACGACGCCGAATTCCAGCCCCACCGTGACAGGCTTGCGACCATCGGCGCGCGCGAGCCATTCCTTCAGCAGCACGGTAAGCGAGCCCCTCGCTTGCCCGCCTACGCGTTGCTCGACGAAGCATTGAAAGCTCTTTAGCGTGAACTCACTTCGTCGATACGAATATCCCATGGCACGCTTAAATGCGAGGAAGTCCGCGATGTCTCGCGCAAGTTCGATGGCGTTCACGTGGCTCATCGTGGCACCGGCAGGGCAAGTTGGCGCAGACCTTCGGTGGCAATGCGCACATAGGCGGAGACCGAGTCCGCGTTCCTATGACCCAGGATATCGCCCAGTACCTTCGGGACTACGCCCAGCTCCATCTGGCGACAAGCGTGCGTGTGACGCAGCACGTGGCTGCCTAAGTATTCCGCCCAGACGCCAGCGGAATGAGCATGGGTGACGAGGATATATCGCACCGCGGACGAACAGCCGAGCGGCAAGTGCGGTGCTTTAGTGGAAATGAACAGGTGTCGCGTAGGGGTGTGGCGGGGACGTCCGTCCTGTAGGTACCGCGCCACCGCGCACGCCACCGCAGGTAACAATGGCAGCAGAAACTCGACGCCGGTCTTTGGACGTACCACATGCAGGGTGAGAGTATGCCAGTCGATGTCATCCAAGGTCAGACGCGTCACTTCGCCCGCACCCAGACCGTAGGTACTCATCAACAGCAGCATCGTGTAATCCCGCTGCCCCTTGGCTGTGGTGCTATCAACGGCGGCAAGGATGCGGAGTACATCGACCCACGGCAACGCCCGAGGTGGTCGCTCATCTCTGCGCACCATCGGCCCCACCACGGACGATGCCAAGTCGACTGGCAGTCGTCCGGTCACTCGCAGGAACCGTAGAAAGCTGCGCAGGCTGCAGCCGATGTCCGCCGTGGTTGTGCGCGCGTAGTGCTCGCGGCAGCCTACGAGAAAGGCATCGATGTCGGACAGCTTCAAGTGACGCAGATGCCGGTGTCGATGGCGCAGATACGCAAGGAAAGACGTCGTATGTGCGATCTTCTTCTTGACCGTCATGGCGGGGTTGCCGCGATGCTGGCGCAAATACTCGGCGAACTCCTGCAACAATGGAGGTTGAACCTCTTGGCGCCGGGAAACGGATTCCCAGACAGGCAAGTCGTGATCCATGGAGCGTAGCGCGAAGGCCCAGGCGCGCAGAGCGCAATGCGCATTGTGGCGGGCGCTGCCGGCGTCGGTGTGCCGCCGCCGCGCATACCACCGGGCGAAGGCCATCGCACCCGCATGAGTGAGTTGCAACTCCGCATCCAGTGCCTTCCTGCCACAATAGTCATAAAAGCGGCGAACCCATTGCAAATACTGACGGGCCGAGGCTGGGGTGAGATAACGGTTCTCGCACCACACGCGCACGACCTCAGACTTGGCCTCCGCAAAGCAGCTAACGTGCGCGCCTGGCATCATGCAACTCCCATTGGCGGAGATACCCCCTTTGCAAACACGTTAGCGCGGCACTATGGGCGGGTCTGGCCCCTTCTTATGTTGGAGAGGCGAGCGATCATGATTGCTGCAGGCGCTATGCAAGGCGAAGCCCACCGGCGAAGGCAGTACGCCAAGATACGGAGCGACAGCTTCGCGCAGATGGACCAATGCACTCCGCCCAGGCAACCGGTCACGCAATGCCGTTACGCTCGCCTCACCATCACCATCACCGAAGTATTGGGGAAACCAGCGATGTACCCTTAACAAGGCATCATGCACCAGTCTTACTCGGCGACGGACCCAACGTATCGCGCTGGGCAATGTAATATCGTCAATACGTAAGGCATTGGCCGCTGCCTCCATGCTGGCGCATTGTTCGGCATGCGACACGACGATCTCCACAGTTTGCAGTGAGCCCGGTAGGTGAGACGCAAGGAAATCCGGTAGCAGGCTGAACGTGCGATGCCCTTGCGGGCAATACCAGCGAGGAATACGTACCCCGGCTGGTGTCTTACGGGCGTAGGTGCCGTGGCGGGCAAAAGAGCAGCCGCCTCGCGGATGCAGCGGGCAGCGAGGCAGGTCGGCGGTGCGCCATGCTTGCTCGGCAACGTAAGCTTCGCCGGCCAGCGCTGTCTCGAATCGGAGCTGCACGATCAGGGATACTCGCGACACTCGGCAGATAGCTACATATTATGCTGACAGAGCGGGCCCGAGAAGCCAGCACGGGCGCGCAACTCGCGACGCTACTCCAGATAAAATCCGACTCCGGATACTGCGCC
>NZ_JBIUHC010000328.1:0-3163 GCF_044627735.1 Cupriavidus sp. CuC1
GCGAACTTGTTAATTTATTAACGCCTAACCCGTCCCGCCGGACGACCGGAGATCCCGAAAATCCGACAGTCTCCTAGGGGGCTCCTATTGAAATTGCCAGGTCCCTGTCAGTCGTCGTCCCCGTGTCGTCCGTGTCCGTGATGGCCGCGCCCGCGCCACCTCCGCTCGCCCTGGTCGTCCTCGTCATCATGGCGTCCGCGCCAATAGGGCGCATAGACGGGCGCAGGAGCGACAACAACTGGGCGAGGAGCATACACGGGCCGGGGCGCTACATAAACCGGTTGGGGCTCTACATACACCGGCTGGGGCGCAACATAGACCGGCGCCGGTTCCGCGTAGACAACACCGGGAATTCCGATGCCAATGTCGACATTTACACGCGCGTTGGCAGCGGGAGCAATTGTGAGAAGTGCTCCACCAAATGCCGCAATCAATACAAGCTGCTTCATTTCTTCCCCGACTCTGGACGAGCGTAACTGTACTGGTTCGCGGCAATCATCTTTACGCGAATTCCGTAAGGATTTGTAACCGCAGTGTCGCAAGTTATCGGCACCGGAACTTCGCCCGGAAGTGTTCCGTTTCTTGGCGTATCGTTGTTTTTCCTCGCTCGCCGTCAAGGCTATGGCTCACCTGAAGGCCGTACGACTGAAGAGCCTATCGAGGCGTGACGCGCAGCAGCAGGTCCCAGTTCTGCTCCGTAAGGCCAAACACCCAGGTGTTGTGTGTGGCCTGTGGCAGCACAAGTAGGCTGGACGGCCCTTGGCTGGCGAGCTGCTCATGGAGTGTTAGCCCCGCTTGAGGGCCAATCAACTCGTCTTGACCAGCTACCAGTACGGAGGAAGGCCCGTGATAATTTTTAAGCGCGGCGCTGGAATCAAAGGGAGACTTCAATATCAGGCTAACTGGAACAAACCACATTTTTTGAGCCGCTGTCTCTCGCAGACTGGTGAACGGCGTGATGAGCACTAGGTTGTCAACGTTCTCAGGCATGGCAGCAACAATTTGCGCCGCCACGCCACTCCCCAAGGACTCGCCAACCAGCGTCACGCGACCAGGCCAACGCCGGGAAATCTCTTGCATCAAAGTTATCACAGAGGGAACAATGGTGGCCTGTGACGGCTTTCCCGGGTTGGGGCCATACCCCGGATACTCTGCCAGCACAAGGCGGTACCCACGTTTGTTGAAAACCCTCGCTAGGCTTAGCCGCTCAAGGGCATCGCCGTCGTTTCCATGAAAGAAGACTGCTGTTTTCGTCGACGCGTCAACGACGGGAGGCTCCACCACAATCGCGTTCACGCCTGGAATAATCTGGGCCCCCGCATGCACGGCCAATTCCCGCCACAGTGACGGCTCGGTCGTTATCGGGAAGTAGATGAAATGGTCTTGGCGCACATACATCCACGCCAGCATCAGGCAATAGGCCAGCACAGCAATGCGCAGAGTCTTTTTTAAGGGCAGCTGAACTTGCATAAAAAGAGTCTTTGCCAACGTGATGTTGGCTAATATAGCAGGGGCGAGGCAATAAAACACTTTCCGGTTCGTGACAGCCTGCCGACAAAGTGTTGCTCGCCGAGATTAGGTCGAGTACGCGCTATGCTTCAAATGGGCTCTGCCTCAATTTGACTGACTGCGACTTCGGAGTACCTTTTACTCTGACAGCAAGTAGAGAATATTGAAAGTCATATAATAAGGTTTACAAATTTATATAGCATAGACCCGCCTTGACTTATCGTTAAGATAAAAGGCAGGTTTAGAGATTTGACTGTGCAAATTGCGCCAAGAGCGGAACCAGGTACGTCATAAATTTCATAGGTCTTTCCGTCGCTTGCTACGCCCAGGCTGCCATTGCCGTCTGCCGTAACGAAGACCCGAACCCTATTAATGTCCTGCCCCTTCACAGTAACGCTGAAGGTGTCGATGGGTGAAGTGGGTGTAGTGGAACCGGTAAGTTGCGCGGGACTTGGCATGGAAGCTCTCCAAATAACTAGCGTGCTGCTCCGTTCCGGGGACGGGACCGCGCCGCGCCTTTCGGTGAGCATCGGCCCATTGGCGCCGCTCCTGGACTCGCCATAGACTAGGTCATGGTCGCCCGCTCTGACAAGTCTCGCCCCCCGCTTGCACACTATCAAGAGAAGCGTGACTTCCGTGTCACACCCGAGCCTGCGCCTCAGCTTTCCGGTCTTTCGACGCCAGATAAATGTCTCGCCGAGGGTGTCAAAAAGGTATTTCAGCAACCTGTTAGGGCAGGATTCAATGCCGTTTGCCCGCATCTGCCGACTTGCGTTTGCCTCCTGTTGCTTCCTAAACTGTAAGGGAACCGTTCCTTCGCGTGCGGGAGGTGCACTATGAAACCAAACTCGTATGCGCTGGCCCGATTAATGGCGTCGGCTATTCTGGTTCTGTCACTCGCCGCTTGCGCCCATACGAAATTCCATACGCAGGCCTGCCTTTCCGGCGTCGAGGCCTCGGAGGGTACGACGTCTGGTAGCGGAGCCAAAGGCGCGACGTTCGCCGGAACGGCCAACACACTCGTCGAACCGTGCCGACTGAAGAACAACAGCCAAGGGGGCTTCTGGATTGCCAGCATCGACCGCACTGGCCCGGCGGGACTCGGCCATGAGGTATCGGTGCGCGGCGGCAAATGGCTTTGGGAGCAAGCCGACGGCACCCTGTATAGTGGCAGCGTGACCGGCGGCTGGGTAATGTGGCCAGCTGATTTGCACCAAAGCATCGGCGGCTGTGGCTACGGGGTTGCACAGTTTAGCATCACGCTGTCGGTCCTCCGGGGTCATCCTGGCAGCGGCACCTTTGAGGGCTGTCTGGATGACACGCATTTGGACCCGAAGCAGCAGCCATTTGTTTTTCCGCCCCAGATTTGGGGGAGGCTGAGTATAAGTTCCCCATAGCGAAACGGCGCGCACCGAGAATCGAGGAAACAGAATGGGTCCGGTAGAACCAGCTAGAACACCAGCTCATCCGACACACCTGGAGAACTCTGACAAGCGGGCGGCTTACATCAAGTTTCCTGTGGACCGTTGGCATCAGCCAGGCCTGTTCGCTCCTCGGGCCGGCGGAAAGCTGCGCGACCTATTGAGTTTTACAAAAAACATGACAACCGATTCTATGCTGGTGCGTTTTATCTCGAACAAGTTGATTGGAGATA
>NZ_JBIUHC010000329.1:0-3094 GCF_044627735.1 Cupriavidus sp. CuC1
TCCGCAAATAGTGGTTGCGGACGCAAGCCTGCCCACTCTCAGCAGCAAAAGCTAGGTGTGCTTATTTTCGCGCTTACCCTTCAACAACCGATGCGCGTTGCTCTGTCAAGAACGTCTCACCTAGACTTGACCTTGATCAAGGCGACGAGGTAGGCCACCGTCTAGCCTTCCCGATTTGGCGACCCCAACGCCCGCGCAACGGAGAGAAGCAATGTTGACCCAGAAGACGAAGGACATCGTAAAGGCACGGCACCCGTTCTGGCCGAACACGGCTACGACATCGTCAAGTGCTTCTATAAGCGTATGTTCGAGGTTACCCCGCTTCGTTGGACAGTCTTACATTTGAATTTTATGTCGATAGTTGGGTTCCTTTTGATGGCGTCGTGCGAGTTGTCCACGGGCGGGCGGCGGGGCGCCTGTGTCGCCCACGACGCCGCCCGGCGGTGGGCAACTCGCTGGCGATGGCGTCGGATTGTGCGCGGCGGTGAATCTGTTCAAATTCGTGTGGCGAACGATAGCCCAGGGCACTGTGCAAGCGATGTGGGTTGTACCAGCCTTCGATAAAGGTGAACAACGCCAGACGCGCCTGGTCGTGCGTAGCGAAGCGGCGACGTGCCAGCAGTTCGCACTCGAGCGTGGCGAAGAAGGATTCACACATGGCGTTGTCGTACGCGTCACCGACTGAGCCCATCGAGGGACGTACACCGGCCTCGCGGCAGCGCAGCCCGAACGCGATCGAAGTGTACTGACACCCCTGATCCGAATGATGGATGACGCCATCGGGCCGACGCTGCGCGAGGGCCATGTCCAACGCCTGCAGCATCAGGGCGGTACGCAAGTGGCTGTCCATAGCCCACCCGACGATGCGGCGGCTGTACACGTCGAGCACCACAGCCAGATAGAAGAAGCCCACAGCGGTCGGAATGTAGGTGGCATCAGCGACCCACAGCCGATCTGGCGCCTCAGCCTGGAAGTGACGCTGCACCAGATCCGGCGCCGGGCGGGTCCAGGCGGCACGACGGGTGGTGGTGACCCAGCGGCGTCGGCTCACGCCGCGCAGGCCCGCTTCGCGCATCAGTCGGGCCACGCGCTTGCGCGCGACGTGGATGCCTTCGCGGGCTAGGACCGCGTGAATGCGCGGCATGCCATAGGTGCCGTGCGATCGCAGGTAAATGGCCCGGATGCGGGTAAGCAGTGCGGCATCCTGTTGTGCATGGGCCGAGGGCACGTGATGACACCACGCATGGAACCCGCTGCGCGAGACCTTGAGCAGCCGTGCCATGGTGGCCAAGGGCCAAGTGGCCTGATTCGCCTTCATGAATGCGAACCCTTGTCGGGTACTGTTCCGGTCTCCCGGGCAAACCAGGCCGCGGCTTTTGCCAGTATCTCTTTCTCCACCTCGAGCTGTTTGACCTTGCGGCGCAACCGCGTCAGTTCCTCGCGCTCGGCCGTGGTGAGGCCATCGTGACGCTTGCCGGTATCGCGATCTGCTTGCGCGACCCAGTTGTAAATGGTCTGCGCGGTGGGTTCAAATTCCTTGGCCAGGTCTTCCGGCGTACGGCCGGCATGGACGAGGTCAATCATCTGTTGCCGGAAGGCCGCGGCATACGGCATTCGATGCTTGTGCATGATGGGCACCTCCTTCGGTTCAAGATAGGCGGTGTCCAAAAAAGCGGGTCAACTCCAGTTCGAAGCGCATCCCGAACTGAAAAATGTGTTCAACATGGCCCATCAGGAACAGGGCCAGCAGCAGCAGGCGCTGGCACGTGCGGTCTACGCCTATGCGGAGAATATCGAGGATCCGAGCAGCCTGATGGCCGTGCTAAAAAACATTGCCAACAAGCATGCGAGTCTCGGTGTTCGGCCCGAGCAATATCCCATCGTCGGGGAACACCTGTTGGCCGCAATCAAGGAGGTGTTGGGCAGCGCAGCAACCGACGAAATCATATCCGCATGGGCACAAGCCTACGGGAATCTGGCCGACGTGCTGATGGGCATGGAAAGCGGGTTGTATGAGCGGTCCGCCGCGCAGTTGGGCGGCTGGACCGGCTGGCGTACCTTTGTCGTGCGTGAGAAGCGGCCAGAAAGCAAGGTGATCACATCGTTCATCCTTGAACCTGCGGATGGTGGGCCGGTGGTGAACTTTGAACCCGGCCAATACATCAGCATTGCCGTCGAAGTGCCAGCACTAGGTTTGCAGCAGATTCGCCAGTACAGCCTGTCGGATATGCCCAATGGGCGCAGCTATCGAATCTCAGTGAAGCGCGAAAGCGGCGGTACGCAGCCACCGGGCTATGTATCGTGCCTGTTGCATGATCACGTCAATGTCGGAGACGAGGTGAAGCTAGCGGCACCCTACGGCAGCTTCCATATCGATGTCAACGCCAAGACACCCATTGTCCTGATCAGCGGCGGCGTAGGTCTGACCCCGATGGTCAGCATGCTCAAAAAGGCCATACAGGACCCGCAGCGGCAAGTGGTATTTGTGCATGGTGCGCGAAACAGCGGCGTGCACGCCATGCGTGACCGGCTGCGTGAAGCCGCCAAGACGTATGCCAATCTCGACGTGATCGTGTTTTACGATGACCCGCTGCCGCAGGATGTCGCGGGCCGGGACTACGATCACGCAGGGCTTGTCGATGTCAAGGCGATCAAGGATTCGATCCTGCTGCCCGATGCCGACTATTACATCTGCGGACCGATCCCGTTCATGCGGTTGCAGCACGACGCGCTGAAGGAATTGGGCATCCGTGAAGCACGCATCCACTATGAAGTGTTCGGCCCCGACCTGTTTGCCGAATAGCGGCGAAGCCGGTGGGAAGCGTTTAGGGTGCGAACAGGCTGCCCGTAATGTTTCCCACTGGCACGACCTTCGTCATATGGCGATAACCCGCCTGGCGGCAAAGCTACCGAACCTGAACGGGCCTGACAGGCAAAAAAAACCGCCCGCGATGCCGGGGTGTGGCGCGGGCGGTAGCAGGTACTACAAGGGCATTTTGCCTTGATCTAAGAAATTCGGTTCGTCAGAAAAATGTGTGGGTTGACGAAGGCTCGGGAAGGCTTCCAAGTGCATGATATAGCGCGATTTCCGTCG
>NZ_JBIUHC010000330.1:0-3063 GCF_044627735.1 Cupriavidus sp. CuC1
CACGCCGACCTGCGCGCCAGCGCCCGGCTGGCGGTGCGCCAGCAAGGCGAATGGCTGCGCTGGAAATACCGCCGCCGCGCCGAGCGCCGCCCGCCCCTGGTGCTGCTGCTCGACATCTCCGGCTCGATGAGCCAGTACTCGCGCGCGGTGCTGTACTTCTGCCATGCGCTGATGCAATCGCGCGAGCGGCTGTCCGTGTTCCTGTTCGGCACCCGGCTGACCAACATCACCCGCTGGCTGCGCGAGCGCGACCCGGACGAAGCCGTTGGCGCCATCACCGGGCAGGTGCGCGACTGGGCCGGCGGCACCCGCATCGGCACCGCGCTGGCCACGTTCAACCGCCAATGGGCGCGCCGCACGCTGTCCGGTCGCGCCACCGTGCTGCTGGTCACCGACGGGCTCGACCGTGAAGACATCGACCTGCTGGGCAGCGAAATGGCTCGCTTGCGCCGCTTCGCCCATCGCATCGTCTGGCTCAACCCGCTGCTGCGCTATGCCGGCTTCGTGCCGCAGGCGCGTGGCGTGCAAGCCATCCTGCCGCACGTGGACGCCCTGCGCTCGGCCCATAACCTGGACAGCCTGTTCGCTCTCGAATCCCTGCTGGCCGCGCGCGAGCCGCTGGCCATGCCCGTCTTCCCATCGCCCGCATCCCCGAAAAGGGGCACCTCGGAGCGTAGGGACATCAAGAACCCCAAGGAGACTGCCCCACCATGGAAATGACACAGACGCGGCAACTGCCGATAGCGCAGCAAACCGCCTGGG
This sequence comes from Cupriavidus sp. CuC1, assembly GCF_044627735.1. Classification (NCBI taxonomy): domain Bacteria; kingdom Pseudomonadati; phylum Pseudomonadota; class Betaproteobacteria; order Burkholderiales; family Burkholderiaceae; genus Cupriavidus; species Cupriavidus sp. CuC1. The sequence goes on from NZ_JBIUHC010000330.1 coordinate 763, forward strand.
AAGCCCTGAACGACACGGAGCTGCTCAAGCAATGCATCCCAGGATGTGAGAGCATCGAGCCTGACGGCGACAACGCCTACCTGGTGGCGCTGACTGCCGCGGTAGGCCCGGTCAAGGCGCGCTTCAAGGGGCGCATGGCCCTGCAGGACATCCAGGCGCCCGACAGCTACACCATCCAGTTCGACGGACAAGGCGGGGTCGCCGGTTTCGGCAAGGGCACCGCGGCTGTCACGCTGGCGCCCGAAGGCGACGCGACGGTGCTGACCTACACGGTCAACGCCCAGGTTGGCGGCAAGATCGCGCAGATCGGCTCGCGCCTGGTCGACGCCGCGGCGCGCAAGATGGCCGATACGTTCTTCGACCGCTTCACGGCGGCGGTGAGCGGGTCCGGCGCGCAGGGTGACGAGCCAGGCACCGATGACAATGTCGCCAAGGACGGAGCGGCGGCCGGCGAAGGCAGCGCGCCCGATGAACAAAACGGTGAAACAAAGCGGAAACGATCATGGACAGCGTGGATCTCGAAGTCCTGAAGAGCAGTGTGCGGTGGCTGGCAGAAGGCCATCGCACGCTATTGGTGACGGTAGTCAGAACCTGGGGCTCCTCGCCCCGGCCGGAAGGCGCCATGCTGGCCGTGCGCGACGACGGCCTGGTGGTCGGCTCGGTCTCGGGCGGCTGCATCGAGGATGACATCATCGACCGGGTACGGCGCGAAGGCATTGCCGGCGCGCGCCCCGAGGCGGTCAAGTACGGCATCAGCGCCGAGGAGGCGCACCGCTTCGGCCTGCCCTGCGGCGGCACCATCGAACTGGTGACCGAGCCGCTCAGCGCCGACAGCCACCTGGACGAACTGCTGGCCGCCGTGGAAAACGGCAAGCTGGTAGCCCGCACGCTCGACATGGCGAGCGGCCGCGCCACCCTCGGCCCGGCCGAGGCCACCGACGGCCTCGCCTTCGACGGCGCCACCCTGCTCACCATCCACGGGCCACGCTATCGCATGCTGGTGATCGGCGCGGGGCAGCTATCGAAGTACCTGTCACAGATCGCTGTTGGCCTGGGCTTCCAGGTCACCGTGTGCGACCCGCGAGAGGAATACACCGAGACCTGGGACATCCCCGGCGTCAACATGGTGCGCACCATGCCGGACGACACCGTGACCGACATGAAGCTCGACGAGCGCTGCGCGGTGATCGCCGTCACCCACGACCCCAAGCTCGACGACCTGGCGCTGATGGAAGCCCTGCGCACGCGCGCCTTCTATGTCGGCGCGCTCGGCTCGCGCCGCAACAACCAGGCGCGCCGCGAGCGGCTCAAGGAGTTCGATCTCAACGACCTGCAGCTCGCGCGGCTGCATGGCCCGGTCGGCATCTATATCGGCAGCCGCACCCCACCCGAGATCGCCATCTCGATCCTGGCCGAAGTCATCGCCGCCAAGAACCACGTCTCGCTGCCCGACATCCTGCAGGTAGAAGGCGCCAAGGCCGCGCGCGAGCTGGCCGCCAACGAAGGCAGCAGCTGCAGCACCTCCCCGTGACCAGCCCGCTGACGGGTTCCATCAACGGCGCCATCAACGCCGCCGAGCCCCCCACCGGCATCCTGCTGGCAGCAGGCTACGGCCGCCGCTTCGATCCCGCCGGCCAGCGCAACAAGCTGCTGGCCACGCTGCCCGACGGCCGCACCGTAGCCGGCCGCAGCGCCAGGACGCTGGTCTCGGTGCTGCCCGGCACGCTCGCCGTCATCCGTCCGGGCAATCCCGCGCTGGCGGCCGAATTGCGAGCGGCAGGCTGCAAAGTCCTTGAAACCCCTGCTGCGCAGGCCGGCATGGGCGCCGCGCTGGCAGCGGCTGTGGCCGCCACGCCAGACGCAAGCGGCTGGGTGGTGGCACTCGCCGACATGCCTTGGCTGCCGGCAGAACTGGTGCAAGCGGTAGCGTTGACGATCACGACGCGTGACGCAATTGCCGCGCCGTGGCGGGACGGACGCCGCGGGCACCCGGTTGGATTCGGCTCCGCCTGGCGAGACACGCTGCTGAAGCTCGATGGCGATGAAGGCGCCCGGGAGTTGCTGAAGACGCAGCCCGTGATGCGGATTCTGACGGAAGACGAGGGCGCGTTCAGGGACGTGGATACCCCCGGAGATCTCGGGTAGCCGTGGGGTAGCCGCGGGGTAGCCGTGATTCCCGCCCGTCAGGCGGGAACCACCCATGCGCGATGCGAAGCGAGCCGTAAAGGTTTACCTAGGCCGTATGGGGCGCCTCGGGATTCGACGAAAAGAGCGGAAAAGAGGGACCCATGTCTGAGTATC
>NZ_JBIUHC010000331.1:0-3011 GCF_044627735.1 Cupriavidus sp. CuC1
ATGGCTTCTTCTTCATTCGCAACAACGAAGAAAGAAGCGATAGGGCCGAAGAGCTCTTCCCGATAGATCGGGTCGCTTGTGTTGATGTTGCTAAGTATGGTGGGTTCAATATAGAACCCTTCCCGATCGATGCGATGGCCGCCACACTCGATAGCTGCGCCTGAATCAACCGCGCGCTGGATCTGGTCAAGAAGGTGATCGAGGGCTTTTTCTGACGAAATCGGCCCAAGCGTCGTATTCGCGTCCGCAGGGTCGCCGGCCTGCAGGGCGGTCATGGCCTTTTTGAAACCGCTGAGGAATTCCTCGCCGCGCTGCTTGCCGACAACGATGATGCGTTTCGAGCCAACGCAAACCTGTCCGCAATTCAGCGTCCGTCCGATTAACGCGGTATCGATGGCCCATTCGAGTGGAGCATCCTCCAGGACGATCATGGCATCGTTGCCACCGAGTTCGAGTACGACTTTTTTCAGATTGCGCCCGGCCCGCTCAGCAACAGCGGCGCCGGCTCTTTCACTGCCGGTGAGGGTTACTCCACGCACGCGTGGATCGTCGATGATCCTCCCGACCTGGTCAATCGACGCGAAGACGCTGGTGTAGACGCCCGCGGGCGCACCAGCTTCTTCAAACAGTCGAGCAAACGCCAGTGCACATTGCGGCACGTTTTCGGCATGCTTCAAGATGAGTACATTGCCAACCATGAGCTGCGGAGCGGCAACGCGGGCGATCTGGTAGTACGGGTAATTCCACGGTTCGACACCCAGCAGGATTCCAACCGGATAAACATGGACTTTGGCGCCGGACACCTCCGGCACTTGTTGCGGCTCAAGGAACTCGTGTGCGCGCTGCGCGTAATAGTCGAGGATATTTGCTGATAACCTCACTTCGGCGCGTGCTTCGGCGATCCTCTTTCCCATCTCCAGCGTGATAATCTGCGCATATTCTTCCGCCTTGTCTCGCAGGATAGATGCCGCCTTCGCGATAACCCGCGCACGATCCGCAACGGACCGATGCCGCCAATCCAGTTCAAAAGCACCGTGAGCCGTCGCAATAATTCCCTCGATCTCGTCGTCCTTGGCACCTTCGAACGTTTTGACTAGTTTTCCTGTCGCCGGGTTGGTTGTCTTGTATTCCATCTAACGCTCCTCGCTATGTCAGCAGAATATGGACGGAAAATGGGATCAGATAGCGCCCGAGCCCCTGAATTTTTTTACCATCCATGCATCGTTGGCTCATTCTGGACTTGACCCTCCCGGCAGACAATCCCATTGGGAAAGGATGCAGCGTTCACTGCCAGTTAACATGGCGCCGACGACGCAGTCTCCAAAAAAGGGATGGGCAGGGCACGTCGGTCAGTGCGCACGTGGCCTGGCCTGGTGTGGCGCGGGCGGCCAGTTCCGGGGCAAACAGGACGTGTCTTCCGACGGCCTGTTGGAGGCGGACGCACCGGCGGCCAGCAGTGCGGTCAGACGGAACCAGTGGTTTAAAGGGGCGATTGCGTCGCGGCGACTCTGCAGTCGCGCGGTCGTTGTGACGCCTCGTTGACAGCTACGGCTCCACAAGATGCGGTGAGGCTTCGAATTGGTGCGCCGGGTTACGGGACCGGCGCAACTTGATGCGCTGATTTCCAGCTCTCAGCGTATTCCCTCAATTCTTTTTCAAGGTATTCCATTAGCGCCCGTTTTGCGGGTGACGGGAAATGGCTTGGAAGAGTGAGAATGTACAGGCTGTTAAGCTGCCCGACGATCCGGTACTGCGGAAGTACTTGCTGCAGATTTTTGGCGGCCGGTCCGCACATTGCATATATTGGCAGAATACCGATGCCCATGCCTTCCAGTACAGCATCGAGGAGAAATGGGTAGTCCGCCGATTGTAGCGTTGGCTGGATATGGACGAGCTGGGCGTCCATATCGTCATTTCGCTTTCTAAGCTCGATCGTAGACTCCTGACTTGGCGGCAACCCGATAAAAGTCTGCGACGCGAGGTCCGCGGGGCAGTTAATCGGTCCGCGTCTCTGAGAATAATCCGTGGATGCGCAGAGGACCCAGTCAATTGAACAAACTTCACGAGCGACGTAATCCAAAGGCGGTGTTCGCTCGATCCGCAGTGCAATGTCGATTTCGGATGCGATAAGATCTTCGATCCGGTTATTGAAGGTGATTGTCAGCGAGATTCCCGGATGAATCCGCGCGAACTCACGTAGCTTCGATCCGACAAATAACCTGCCAATGCCGGTGGGTACGCTGATGCGAATCCGCCCCGTCAGCGTGTGCCCAAGCATGTCGATGGATGCACGGGCGTTATCCAGATCATCCAGCATACGCCGTCCGCTGGCGTAGAGCACCTGACCCGCTTCGGTCAGCTCGAAACTGCGCGCCGATCTTCGAACAAGTTGCGCTCCTGTTTCACGCTCGAGAACCTTGAGTCTCTGGCTGATGTTTGACTTGGACATATTGAGCTTGCGCGCGGCTGCGGCCAAGCCGTGACACTCCACAATCTCAATAAACAACGTGATCAGATTCAGGTCCATTCGGGGTACTCGATGAGTAGCTGAACCGCGAGCGCTTTCGCGTTGGGGCCGCGCCTTCGCAAGGCACGACCTGGATTGCAAGCGCCTTATTGATGCCTATCCCTCAGCAGAGATATTACTCTTGCGGCGCTCTGACATCCTGTGTGCACACTGGTAGCTAAAGCAGGTCAGGACGCGTTCATGTTGTCAGATGCCTCCGAACTGAGCGTCGGCCAAGGCCGATGTCGCGACGACGACCATAGTTCTTCGAAGGTCTCTTGTCGAAGTGGAAGGGATGTTCGAGCGCTCATTTCAGGGCGATGGGGAACGACCGTAGATGGCCGGCAAGCGACCAAAGATGCTGTGCCCAGCGGTAGCCAAGCCAGCCAAGCATCGCGCCCGCCGCTCCGCCGGCAAGATAACCGTGATATGGGGTATCCATTTAACCGGAGTTACACTCGGGCATGGAGCTTCCAATCGCAGGCATTGACTACCCTCGTTCCTT
>NZ_JBIUHC010000332.1:0-2971 GCF_044627735.1 Cupriavidus sp. CuC1
GTGCGCACTTCAGGGCATCTTCGGGGGCAACATTCCTACACTTAACTGTGAGAGGTGCATTATGAGATCACCGTCGGTATCCCCAACGGCCTCGTTCCCGCACCCCCGTCCTTTGGTATGTCAATCCGCAAGACCGGCGGCGGCAGGTAGCTGCCAGATGACATCCGATTCCAGATTCGGTACAGATTATTCTTCAGGTCTGCCTCGAATTCCTTCATCGACTGTCCATCCACGCCCGCCGCCCCACGGTTGGCCTTCACCTGCTGATACGCTTCCCACACCTCACGTTTGGAAATACAAAACGGTTTTGCCTTATCCATGCGGATCCTCCCCTTGCGGGTTGCCCGCAGCATAAAGCCAGACGATGACGTCCCTTCGGTCCAGCCCCATTACAGGACCCTCAACCCTACTACGGACGTCTCCGCCCCTGTGCCCCGCATCGGTACTCTCATCCTTGCGGAGTCCTTCCGCTTGGATTTCTCCCTTCGCATCGGGACGACAGGTTCCCAAGTTCCTTACCGAAGCCTGAATCAAAGTCACGCCGCCTTTATGCCGGATGCCGATTGGGCCGTCAGCAGGCATCGCCCAACCCTTGTCCCGGAGTCTGCAATCCCCCCGGTTTTGACATCGATTAAGATTCTTACGACACGTCATCAGCGGTTCACTCGCGTTCGTCTCTTTGACTCTCACCTGCCGGGGTTGCCCCCGACTTTTCCAACAACGCTCACCACGAGGGCTCTTTACCCACGCAGCTTGTGGCGGTTTGAAGCCTGCTCCTGCAAGCCGACTTCGAGGGGCCGTCCCTCATCTTCGATAAAGCATCGCAAACATCGGTCAACTGATGCTCACGTTCTTGGCACACATTGCAGTGAAATCAAAGGGACCTCAAAGTACCATGACCCCAAGTTGAAGGACGGAGGTTGCCGGCCCAGGATCGGAAGCCATGCGCGCATTGTAGGTGGCTCATTAGCCTCTAGGTAGCGAACATCGTCGTCATCCCCGATTTAGCGCGGTCTCCTTTCCCGGTTCCGTTTTCTTGTTCCTCGTGAACCTCTTTTCCTAGATGTGGAGCATTGAAAGCACGGCCAGAGTGCCACCAATCGCGCCAACCCCATACGAAGCCACCTGCAGCCATCGGCGCCGTGTGAGCAGCGTAATTGCCGCCAGTGCAATTGAAACCTGAACTGCAACCACGGCCTGCGCCCAGCGATGGTGATGGTGCACGGCCTTCTCACTTGCCTCGTCCGCGTCCTTGGCCGCTCGCTCTTGCGCCTCCGCCTTTTGCCGAATTTGTTCCTTCTCTGCCCCGTAGCGCAACGCTTCCCGTTTGGCGCTGACTTGATCCACTCCGGGCAGCTGTGCAGTCAGTTCTGCAATGGCCTGTTTCTCCGCCGGCGACTTAACGTGCCGGCCGGGAGTCCAGCTTGTCGACGGAAGAACGACACATCTAAGCTCTTCCATTGGTACCCCAGGCTGGGAAGCAACATGGCGCCCGAACAACGTCCGCGCCGTTGTCCCGTTGAATTCAACGGCCCTCAATTGCGGAAATTGCCCAAACAGACCCGCAAAATCGCTCGCGATCTCATTCTTGATCGCTGAGTCCAAGCTCGCTTTTCGATCCGCGCTGCGCAGCACATCCCAGACCGCGATACCGTGACGCAGAAGGAAGGCGACTCGATCTTCATATTCGTCCTGGACTTCCTCCGAGTAGACCTTCCCCAGAATCTGCCACAACTGATTGGCGCCATGCGCGTAGTAACGCTGAAGCCGGAGTGATTCGTCTCCGGGAATGGTGCCAAGAATCAGGTGCGTGCAATTCGCATCGACTATCGGGGCAAGCCCTTCCGTTGGCGTTGCGATCTCCACGTTGTCATCGCTTTTCTGTTATCTAGTGCGCGAGGACCGCCCCGAGATTGAGTTCATCGGCAACTTTCTTCAATCGCTTGTCGCGCGTCCAGATGGTGATGCCTGGTTGTAGACGCGCGGACGCCAACAGTGACGTGTCGACATATCCAATTCCACGATTGAACAAACCTTCGCGCTCGATCAAATAGAACGTCTCCTCCGGCGTTGCAACTGGCGCGCGCGGCAGATCAAGCAACGCGCCAAGCACGACATCACGGTCACGCAGACTACCGAGCGAAATCTCGCCTATCACATATGGATGAGCCAGTACACGCCCCTCGGCTAGCAGGCTAATCAGCATAGGATCAGAAGCGTTGATGTGGTCAATCCAGACCGACGTGTCGACAAGAATCATTCGACGTCCTTCATTCGACGTCCTGCCGGCGACGCGGTGCCCCCTTGATGCCCGGTTGGCTACCGCCAAGATTCGCGAGTCGTTTCGCGGCTTCACGCTGGATCAAGGCCTTTAGCGCTTCGCGCACGAGTGCCGTTTTCTCCTCCAGCCCCGTATAGGCTTGGGCCTTGGCGATCAAGTCGTCATCAAGCGCAATTGTCGTACGCATGGGAACCTCCGTCAGGACAGGCACCGATTATAGCATCGTTTGATGCTTATAATAGTGCATTTTGTCGTCTCGAATGACCGTCTTGATCTCGGCGCCCCGCTCTCCGATATATGGGCCCAGCTTGTCGCGTAATAGCAAACACTCGGTGTTGTTGTGTTGGTTTACGCCCGCCAGATCCAGGACGGCGCGCGCTTGGTTTTGACGCCATTTTTCGCACTCGAAGGAAATCTCTCCCAAGCCCCGCCTAGGTTTGCGGGCGATTCGCGATGACACGGCCCGCCTTGGCACACTCCATGCGTTTGTACCTCCCGAGCGCAGAAACAATGCTCAAACCAACCGAACCCAAGTCCCAATCGCTCCCAAGGAGAACTGCCATGACTACCACCCTCACCATCAAGGACCTGTCCGTCACCGAAGAACTCGACACCCGCGCCATGCGCGCCGTGCGCGGCGGCTTCGTGCCCTTCCTGCCCGTGTTCAGCGCGGTCAAGATCGACTCGACC
>NZ_JBIUHC010000333.1:0-2951 GCF_044627735.1 Cupriavidus sp. CuC1
CCGACGGTGATCTCATAATGCACCTCTCACAGTTAAGTGTAGGAATGTTGCCCCCGAAGATGCCCTGAAGTGCGCACCCAGTCCCGCAGTTGCTGTTCCTTGAGGGGATCCAGCGTGATCCACCATGGGCCCCGCCCGTCGAGCTTCCGAGCATGGACCACCTGGCGCTCGATCCAGTAATACACGACGTGTGGACTGATTCCCAGTCGGTGAGCGAGTTGCTGGACCGTGAGTTCGTCAGGCCGCTTGAGGCTGGTTGCTGCAATCCCGTAGCGGTAGCGGATCCACTTGACCATGGCGAGCGTGAACGATTTTCCAGTTGGGCTGCGTAGGCCTTCCTGATTGAGGTGCGCAACGATCTGCGGGTCGGACAGATGTTGCGAAAGGTTACGCACCTGCTCGACGATCGCAGCCGGATAGCGCATCGCTTCGATGACCGGCTTGGGCAACGCCACGGTGGTGTCGGTACAGGTGCCGCCCTGCCATCGCACGTGTAGGACCACCTGTCTGGCTGCGGGCAGTTTCTCGACAGTAATGTCCCGGATGAGCAGTCGCAACATGCGCTTGCGATCCTTCGGTGGGGTCGCCGGAGCGCGCCAAAGGCGCGGCAGATTGCGCGCCAATGCGAGGATCTGGGCCTTCTGTTCGGGCGTGGCGACGCGCGCGTTCTGGCTCTGGAATTGGGCGGCTTCCGTCTTGATTGCTTCGAGGCGAAGCATCGCGTCATTCCAGCGCCGCTCGAGGGTGCCCGCGACCAGGCGGTTAGCGGGATCGCATTCCTGATAGCGACGCTCGGCAAGCGCGACCTCATACTCGGCGCGTTCGATGCGCATATGCCACTGACGCATGATGGCGTGATCGCGCTGCTCGAGTTCGTTCAGGGCGGTCACGGCGAGTTCGAGTTCGGCTGGCCGCAGGGCCGCGAGCACTGCTTCGCCGATCGCGTTGTCGAGCAGGTCGCTGCGCACGCTCATGCAGTCGGTTGTCGCCAGACCCTCGCGGCGGCGCGCATTACAAAGGTACAACGGATAAATGCCACCATTACCCTGGTAGCGCACGGTCAGCGCCCGGCCACAGCAGCCACAGATCAGCATCCCCTGCAGCAGCGCCAATCCTTCACGCGCCGCCCCGCTGAGCACTGTACCTTCGCCGTTGGTCCGATTGCGCGCCAGGCGCGCCTGGTTGCGCTCGAATTCCTCCGGGGTGATATAGCCTTCGTGATGCTCGGGCAGATTGACACGCCAGTCCGCCTTGGGTACCGGCTGCACTCGCTTATGGACCTCTCCCTGAGGCGTGATGCGCTGACGATATTGGTAACGGCCGAAGACATAGACGCCCGCATACGAGGGATTCCGGATCAGACCAAGTACGCGTTCATGGCGTAGGCGCCCCCAGATGAGTCGACCTGCCCAGGCACCTCCGTATGCCCGCTTGGGAAAGCGCAGACCATCTTCGGCAAAGCGCTTGACGACGGCGTACGCGCTGCCGGTCTCCTGAAAGAGACGAAACACCAGTTGCACGGCGCCGCGAACCTCGTCATCGGGATCGAGGACGATGCGACCCTCATCGTCATAGCACAAGCCAACCGGCAGTGGAAAGCGCAACTCACCCTTCTGCGCCTTATTGAGCTTGCCGCCTTGGAGGCGCCCGCGCAAAAAGTGAAGTTCGGCCTGTGCCATCGTGCCTTTGAGACCGAGCAGCAGACCGTCGTTGAAGTCGCCCGGGTCGTAGCAGCCATCTGCGTCGATGACCAGGGTACCGGTGAGCGCGCACAACTCGAGCAGGCGATGCCAGTCTAGGTTCGAGCGCGCCAGGCGCGACACCTCCAACGCAAACACGGCGCCCACTTGCCCCATCGAGACATCCGCCACCAGCGTCTTGAAGTCCTCGCGGCCCGTCATCTGGGCGCCCGACTGACCGAGGTCCCGGTCCAGGATCCGGATCGACGTGTCCGGCCAGCCCAGTGCCAGCGCTTTGTCGCGCAACGCATACTGGCGCTCGGTGCTCTCTTGATGGTGCCTCACCTGAGCCAGCGTCGACTGGCGGATATAGATGTACGCCGGCTTGCTGTGATGTTGCGGGGTGATCTTGGTGTTCATCGACGGCCTCCTCGGTCAACTCCAGCGCGGGCTCGGCGGTGAGCCAGGCTTCGAGCATGTTGGCGATGAGTACGCCGGCCGATTGTAGGTCGATGGAGTCGGTGAGCGGCAGTGGCGACTGGCTCACCGACGCCCCTTAGAGCGCCTCGCGGCGGCGTAATAGTTCGCGGTTGATCTCGCAGATCTCCTCGATGATCTCGCGGACCCGGTGAAAGTTCGCCAAACGTTCGCTGACGTCGGCGTAATCGGCTTGTGGGACGTAGTCCATTTGCGGTCTGCGCCCGGGAAAACTCACCGACAAGTAATACTTGGGGCCATGACCGGGGCCGTCGGCGCACTTGCAGCCAGGTTTGCCGCAGCGCTTGTAGCGTTCGATAAGCGAGCCCCGCAAGAGCGTGTCCAACGCCGGCATTTGCTTGAGCAACTGCGCGCGGCGCTTGCGTAAAGTGGGCGACGAAATATCTTCCATTGGCGGACCACGTTAAAAACTGGTCTGATAGTAGGTCAACGTGATGCATTGATCAAGCTCCTTTGGTCGATGACTTCTTGGAGGACGAAGCGGCAAGCTGGTCGATCAGCGCAGTCAGCTCCAGCAGCATGCCCAGATCGAAGCGAGACACAGGGACCTCGCAATCGTCTTCGACGGCAGGCGCGCCCCAGTCAGTCCATTCACGGGCAATGCTGAAGCTGCCGCGTTCTACATGACCCAGCAGCAGCGTGTCGACGCCCGCCACGCGGCGCGTCTTCAGGACCGGAAAGCGTTGGCCCCGGAGCGGATGAAACGGATGGCGGATCTCAGCCCATCCCAAATGCTCATTGAGCGCTTGTGCAGTTCGCGCTGACCGTCCCCAC
>NZ_JBIUHC010000334.1:0-2933 GCF_044627735.1 Cupriavidus sp. CuC1
GAATTTCCGGCAGGGTGATTTTATTCAAGATGACGACCTGGCAACGAGGAGGAATTCGGTGCCACAGAAGTTAACATTGCCCTCCGCCGTTTACAAGCGAAATTCGTCACATTGTCGCTTGAGATTAGGATCGAACAAGCTGGTTCGGGAGCGCTTCGATCCAACATGACCAGCCTCTGGGAAAGATGGTCCTGCCGCGAGAAGCCCCAGCGGGGCTACCCCGGGTTATTGAGAACTTACCCAAAGACGGCTTAAGCTGTTGATCGATAAGAAGATTCCGTGCATTCTCGTTGACGCGCTCATCGAACACTACATCGCAAAGTCGAGCCCCCACGGGCCGCGCACTGCTGATCGTCCCAAATCGACCCGTTGCTGCCATTCGGGTCTCCGCGACGGCAACGTCCGTTCTCGAAGTTTAACTGCCATTCGTTCACGCAGAAATGCCTGCCGCTCGTCGGCCTATTCGGACGTCCGCCAGTTCCTGAGCAGCCATTTACAACGGACGAGTCAATTGTTGCTTCATGGGCTACATCGACTGTCACGGTGACAGCCGATCGCCCTGCAAGCCTGGTGGATGCGTGTTGACGTGGTCCTTAAGTTGCTGGACTTGTGTGGAGCCGGGAAGGCGGCAGATACCTGCTCGCCTTGCGAGGCAAGCGCATCATGACCGGATAAGGGATGGCATTGGTACGCCGATATCATTTACTGGCAATCTCACCAACGTAGATCCCGCGCAGATAATCCGCCATCGCCGCAAACCGCCGTCGGGATTCATGCTCGAAGATCCATGCCGCCAGCGGGTCAAAGATGCGCAGGAATGGCCGCAGTTTGATGTTGAACGTATAGATCAATTCTGACTGCCCTGCCGCAATATCCCGATGGCGCATCGACGCCGCCCAGAACTCGATCAGACCCGAGGGGCAAACACTTGCTGCTGCCGCAATCTCAGAGGGGCGGTAGTTCACGAACTGCGTACGCATCCTGAGACTGCGCATCCAGCCGCGCCCCCTGTTGGCGGCTATCGCTCCGATATAAGGATGTGTACCGCCGCCTTCAATATGCGCGGATGAAATCAGGGTATCCCAGAGAAGGCGTTTTTCGTGGTTGTGGAATACCTCGAAGGCGTTGGCGGCTGAGCCGGGCACGGTCAGAATTAGGCATCGTCTGGCCATGGTCATTGCTCTTCGACAGATGTACTGATGCCCCACAGGCGGAACAGCGGCTCGAATTCCGCCAGGTCGAGCAGCCCCATGCAGGCGCGGGCGCCGCGAAAGGGTGGCGCGCCAGCAAGTATTTTGCGAGTGACCAGCAATGCCGCCATGCAGGGCACCTCGGCCCCGTTCTTGTGTGGTGCAGTCAGGTGCCATACAGACTGGCCCGGTGTCCCGTCGGGGCGCACGCCGCTCACGCTGACCCGCATGCCCCCGTTTTCGCTGCCGAACCGGTCCAGCAGCATCGTTGACATGCGGTCGAGCAGCCGCGCGCCGCGCACAAGTGGAACGGTCAGGCCGTACCGGCGTAGTGCCCCGGCAAGCCACAGCATCGCATGCTGGATTCGCAGTTCGAGCGCAGCATGAAATTCTACGGTCCGCACGGATGGGTACCGCTGTGGAAATAGCGCGAGATCAGGGACATCGCAAGCGGCAGCCAAGCGCTTACCCAGACCGGGGAACATCATGGTGCGCAGATCCTGCCAGCCATATGCCTCCCGCCATGCACCATCTTCCCACCTCGCGATGGGGGCGCCGGCGTAGCTGAATACAGCTTTGAGTGTGGCTACGCCCCTGGGCGCCTGCTGGCCCGGCGCAATCGCCACGCTGATGCAATCCACCAGGGAGAAGCCTGCCGAAAGCTTGTCCACGACTGCGCTGGATAGTGCGGGCACGTTGCTCGCGCCGCTGACGGCGCAGATTCCGGAGCTGCGTGCGCAGATGTCCAGATGCTTTGCGAAGCCGGCGACAAAGTCGCGGCCATCGGAAAGGTCGACGTAGTGCGCGCCGAGCGCGCATGCGGCTTCAGCAACGCGGTAGTCCTGCCCCTGGAACGGTCCGGCACAATGGACAACCAACTCCGGTCGCAGCTCAGCAAGGTCCGTCCGGAAATTGGGTGAGAGGATGTCTAGCGTGGCAGTGCGGACGCCCTGCGTCCACGACGGCTTGCACCATGAACCCTCGCTGCGTCGCGTGGCGATGATCTCATGCCCGACGTCTGCCGCGAGGCTTCTGCAGATTCGCGCCCCAAAATTGCCTGTGCCGCCGAGTACCACGATCCTCATCTTTGCTCCTCCATCTGCTGCTTGATCCGCACCGCAAGCGCCGGGATGATCTTGGCGGTGCTGTTCATGGCCCCGCCAGTGTGGGGTTGGTCACCATCAGGGAAGTACACGGCAATCATCGAGGCGAAGGCCGGGTATCCGAGCCACTCCCACCGCCGCGCGCAACGCCAGTAGCGCCGTGGCAGCGTACTCCGGCCGGCGGCCAGGGCTAGGGCAGCCATGTCGGCCATAAGAAGCTGAAGCCTACGACGGGCAGCCAGCAGTGCGTGGATTTGCGCCACGGTCCGGTTCACGCCCCAACGGGTACCCATTTCTCCCCGGTGGAGAATGAAACGTTCGGAGATGGGTGTAAGTTCCATGGCTAGAAGCCTAGGTTCTTCAGTTATTTCTGTCAAGACAGAAATAACTGAAGAATGGTAGCTTGACCGCCAGCCTGGGCTGGCCTGCAAGGTGGCATGCGATCGCGGCGAGCGGCACAAAGGCCGATGGCGCGACGAGAGTGATTGGCGTGTGAACGTCGGCTGCCTACTGCGGACCGGCCGTTTGAGCGGCTGCGGGCGCACGCCAGCGAACGGCCGATACTGGCCGGGAGCGGCCGGTCGCCGCGGTATACCGGTGTCTAGCCGCCTTCACCCAAGCCCGAGATGGAGTCCTATGT
>NZ_JBIUHC010000335.1:0-2810 GCF_044627735.1 Cupriavidus sp. CuC1
GACCCTGGAAGCCGCGCCAGTGCTAGGGGCGACGGTCAGAAATGCCGAAAATCGGGCTCAAACTGTCGAACTCGGGCGGCCTTCCCGTGGGTGTGGCGCGAAGTTCGCGCATCTGGTCGGTCAGATCGTTGACGCGTCCGACGACTTGCGCGCATTCGCGATAGAACGGCGCGTTGATCGCTTCGCTGATGCCCCTTGGTGGTGTGCTCGGCAACCTGTGCGCTGGCTGGCTGATGGACCGATGGACGGCTCGGCGCACCATCACCCTCGCCTTCCTGCTGACTGGTGCCCTTGTGCTCATTGCAGGTCAATGTGCCGGCCACCCCATGCTGCTGGGCATCCTGTTGTTTGCCTCCGGTATTGTCGTGACGGCGCCTGTGACGTCCATGGCCTCGTACGCAGCAGTGCTCTACCCCACCGAAGGCCGCGGCACGGGGGTCGCCTGGATGTTTGGCGTCGGGCGATTCAGCGGCGTCGCAAGCGCTTTCGTGGGCGCCACCCTGTTGGGGCTCGGCTGGACCATCGGCGCTGTCTTCAGCTTGCTGGCTGTTCCATCGCGGATCGCGGCATTCGCCTTCTGGGCCATTGAGCACAATCGATCCAGTCGCGCCCAACATGGAGAAATGAGCCATGAGACGGCAAATCAACGCTGACAGCTAGTCGCGCATGTGATGGGTGCGGAGTTTTTCTGCTGAACTACTGCAAGTGGAGTAGACAGGTTCAAAGAACTACAAAACGCTCACTTATGGCTTCTTGCCCTCTTGCCCCAAAAGATACCTTTCGATTCGCGAATCGGGAAAAAACCAAAATGCAGCCATCGCAATTAGAATAAGTGTTGCTGCAATGCTGCTAAAAAAACTTACCGCGATCGCCAGTGCGTAGACAACCAGAGATAATCTCCCCTTCAGATCTTTGCCAATCGCACCTGCGAGCGAGGAGCCTTTCCCCTCCAATGCCATAATGACACGTTGCAATACCCAATAGGATACGGCACACATGAACAGCACAAAGGCATACAACGCAGTTGGAACTTCCGAGAATTCTGACTTACCAGTCCAGGTGGTGGTTATGGGAATCATCGTCAACCAGAACAACAGATTGAGATTAGCCCACATGACCTTCCCATTGATGCCTCGCACCATCTGGAACAAGTGATGGTGATTATTCCAGTAAATCCCGACGTAAATAAAACTGAGCACATATCCGAAGAAATGATGGGCCTCCGCTTTCACTCCGTTCCAGTTAAATTCGGCGGGAAGCTGAATCTGATAGAGCATCAGCGTCAGGCTCACCGATATGACGCCATCACTGAAGGATTCCAGTCGGCTTTTGTTTATGACCATGGCCTCCCTCAGATGAATTGTTTACGAAAGGACAGGCTGGCCAGATATAAAATTACCAGCGTGAAAGGCAGCACGCTCCAGAATCCAACACGCATGTAAAGCACGGCACCAAGAAACGCGCCCAGGACGAAACCAACTACGATGCTCCCGCTTTTCAGCACGGCCACCCCATGCTCTCGGCTGAGCGTGCGTACGAAATTCGATAAATCGATACCGAACTGAGTGGTATTGCCAGTCATCATGGTGCTGGGGCTGATGTGCTTGATCAACGTCTTGCTCGACGTATTGCGGATTGCCAAGGCCATCAGGCCCAGGCCGCCGGTCAACGCCAGTTCGCCCGCGTCGGGGTCGCGAAGCGGATCGAAGTACAGGCCCACCAGCATGAAGCCCAACAGGAACACAGCCTCCGCCACGAACAGCCAGCCCAGGGTCTTGTGGGACTGGCTACAGCGGTCAATCCACATTTTGGCAAACATGACCGTGGCGATAAATAACGGAATGGCCCCCAGTTTGATCCACATGCCCGCCCCTCCCTTCACGAAGGCCGCGCCGGCCAGCACCAGGTTGCCGGTCACATGGGCGGTGAAAAAGCCGAGCAAAGCGATGAAGCCTATGGTGTCGATGGCCCCTCCCACGATGGTGAGCAGCACTGGCGTGCGGCATTGCGCCCACAAGCTGGTGGCTGAGTTGTCGTGGGGTTGCGAATCGCTGACGGCTGGCATGTCTATATATCCTCCAAAAAGCGTTAAGTGGCCGAATTGAGGACGCTCATGTCGGCTTAATCATGTCACGCGCATATGCGAGGCCCGTGCCATACCCACCACCATGCTCAACCACGATCGAGCGCGCCTTCTCATATGTGTCATGACGAGTCCAGTCTCGCTGGAATTCCAGAAGGAGCTGAAGCCAGGAAGTCATGACTGCGCCAGCGGAAGCCATCCGTCGCAATGCAAGGTCATGGCTCGTCGGTGTCAATCCACCACAAGCATCGGCAACGACATAGACTTGATACCCCTCGGACAGCGCTGAAAGCACCGGGAAACTCACGCAAGCCTCCGTCAACATGCCCGCGATGATCAGCGTACGCCTTCCGGTAGCCGCAATCGCGTCGCGCACCACATCGTCTTCCCAAAGGTTCATGTTGCGGCGTTCAATCGGCGTGACGTTTGGTAGCACTTCCCGAAAAGCCGGCATCAATGGGCCGCTGTACACTTTCGACGCCGAAGTGGAGACCACAACCGGCAAGCCAAAGGCGACCGCCGTCTTCGCGACGGCAAGGCCATTACTGCGCAGAATCTGGGGGTCTTGAGAACCCGCAGCGAACGCAAGGCCTGCCTGTTCATCAACGAGGATCAATGCGCAATCGGCGGGTTCGAGCAACGGTAGTTTGGTAACCGCGCAATTGAGCACACTGTATTGAGAGTCGTTCTCGGCGAACAGGCGGGCTCGGCCGTATTGCGACGATCG